>JAUWRQ010000181.1 GCA_030610515.1 Candidatus Eiseniibacteriota bacterium
ACACTACCTCCTACGCTGCTAGCCCTTCTTGCCAGCCTTCTTCCTCTTGCCTGCGACGGTCTTCTTTGGTCCCTTCCGGGTCCTGGCGTTCGTGCGAGTTCTCTGCCCCCGTGCGGGAAGCCCTCGCCGGTGCCGCCAGCCTCTGTAACACCCGATGTCCTTCAGTCGCTTGATGGACAGGGCGAGCTCCGTCCGGAGACTGCCCTCCACGCGATAGTCGCTCTCGATGACCTGCCGGATACGCCCCAGCTGCTCCGCGGTCAGCTCCTTCACCCGTACGGATCCGTCGACACCCGCTTCATCAAGAATCTTGACGGAAGAGGTGCGACCGATGCCGTAGATGTAGGTGAGAGCGATGACGACTCTCTTCTGGTCAGGAACGTCGACTCCTACGATTCGCGCCAACGCGAACTCCTCCCTTGTGCTCTACCCCTGTCTCTGATTATGCCTTCTGTTCTTGCAGATCACACGAACCGTGCCGTGGCGTTTGATGAGCTTGCAGTGCTCGCAGATCTTCTTCACCGAAGATCGGACCTTCATCGTCTCGCTCCTTCTTCAGGACGGCGCTTGCCGCCTTCCGTCCTCACTTGTATCTGTACGTGATCCGTCCGCGGGACCAGTCGTATGGCGATATCTCCACCGTCACTCTGTCACCGGGCAGAATCTTGATGTAGTGCATCCGCATCTTCCCGGAGATGTGAGCGAGCACCTTGTGCCCGTTGTCCATCTCCACCCGGAACATCGCGTTCGGCAGGGCCTCGACGACGATTCCCTCGACGGTAATGCCCTTCTGTTTCGCCACTCGTACCCCCCTGAGGTGAATCAGTCCCGCCCCGAGCGGTCCACATGCTCCAGGGAGGCCGCGCTGAGCACGTCAGCGCCTCTTTCGGTGACGGCGACCGTGTGCTCGAAATGCGCGGAAAGCCCGTTGTCCGCGGTGACGACGGTCCACCCGTCCTGCAGAGTCCGCACCGCGCCCGAGCCCGCGTTGACCATCGGCTCGATCGCGAGGATCATGCCCGTGGCCAGGATCGGACCAAGCCCCGGAGGACCGTAGTTCGGTATCTCCGGTGGCTCGTGCAGTTCCGTTCCGAGACCGTGCCCGGCAAGTTCCCGGACCACGGAGTAGCCGGCTCCCTCGGCGACGCTCTGGATCGCATGCGAGACGTCGGAGAGATGCACACCGTGCACCACCGCCGCAAGCCCGGCATCCAGGGCAAGGCTCGTGGTTCTAAGGAGCCTCTGCGCTTCGTCGGTAACGGTCCCCACGGCGAACGTCCTGGCGGCGTCGGCGATGTAGCCGTTCTTCCTCACGCCGACGTCGACACCGACGATGTCGCCCTCGCGAAGCTCCCGGGGCCCCGGTATCCCGTGCACGACCTGGTCGTTGATCGAGACACACGTGGCCGCCGGATACCCGTGGAATCCCTTGAACTCGGGAACTCCACCGTTGCTCACTATGAAGTTCTCAATCTCCCGATCGAGGAACTCGGTCGTCACGCCGGCTCCGATGAGCTCCTCCGCAAGATCCAGCGACTCCGCCAGCACGCGGCCGCTCTCACGGATAAGCTCGACCTCGTCGGGGGTCCTTATCTTGATCATCCGGCCGAGCTCTCGTTCGGCGACCCACCGCAAGCGTCGAGAGCGGCGGCGACGTTCGCGGCCACCTCCTCGACGGGTCCGCTCGTGCTCACCGAGGCAAGCGTGCCCTGAGAGCGGTAGTAGTCGATGACCGGCTCGGTCAAACGCCTGAACTCCTTGAAGCGCGCACGAACGGTTTCTTCCCTGTCGTCAGGCCGGACCTCGAGCTTTCCTCCGCACTCGTCGCAGACCCCTTCGACCTTCGGCGGATTCGAGGCCAGATTGTGCACGGCGCCGCACTTCGGGCACGAGACGCGAAGCGCCAGTCTTTCGACCGCCTCGTCCTCGCTGATGTCGACCAGGAGCGCCTTGTCGACCTTGAGACCGCGCCCCTCCAGGAGTTCGTCCATCCCCTCGGCCTGCGCCAGCGTCCTCGGGAATCCGTCGAAGATGATCCCCTCGCCACCATCGGACCCGTCGAGCAGCCCCCCGATCAGGTCCATCATGATCTCGTCCGGGACGAGCTTGCCGGCGGCCATGAACTCGTGGGCCTTCCTGCCCAAGGGGGTGTCCTTGTCGACCGCGTCGCGCAAGAGGTCCCCCGTCGACACGTGTGAGAAACCGCACCGCTCGGCGGTCCTGCGCGCGTGCGTGCCCTTGCCCGAGCCCGGTGCCCCAACGAAAACAATGATCATGACTCGCTCCGCACTCCTCCGGTCGGGGAGCCGGCAGGCTCCCGCCGCCCCGGGCCGCCGGTATCCCGGCCGCCCCAAGCCTACCTCTTGCGTCCCCTGAGCTTGCCCTTCTTCATGAATCCGTCGTAGTGGCGCATGAGAAGGTGCGACTCGATCTGCTGCAGCGTGTCTATCGCCACGCCGACGATAATGAGAAGTCCAGTGCCGCCGAAGTAGAACGGCGCGTTCAGCTTTGACTGCAGGAAGTGCGGCAGTACTGCGATGAACGCGAGGAACGTGGCGCCCGGCAGCGTGATCCTCGTAAGGACGCTGTCGATGTACTCCGCGGTCTTCTTGCCGGGACGCTTGCCGGGAACGAACCCACCGTACTTCTTCATGTTGTCGGCGAGGTCCACGGGGTTGAAGATGATCGCCGTGTAGAAGTAGGCGAAGAAGATGATGATAAACACATAGAGGATCGTGTGAACGGGCGCACCGGGCTGGAGCATGGCCGCGACCTGCTCCATGAACAGGTTGCCCTTCATGAGCCCTGCGAGCGTCCCCGGAAACATGATGATCGCCTGAGCGAAGATCACCGGGATGACGCCGGCCGTGTTCAACTTCAGGGGGATATGAGTACTCTGCCCCCCGTACACGCGCCGCCCCACCACACGTTTCGCGTACTGCACCGGTATTCGGCGCTGCGCCTGTTGCATGAGAACGACCGCGGCGACGATGCCGACCATCATGATGGTGAGAATCGCCAGTCCAAACACCGAGAGCGACCCGATGCGGACCGCCCGGAAGGTGTTGAGCCAATCTGTGGGATACCTCGCCACGATGTTGATGAAGATGATGAGCGAGATACCGTTGCCGATGCCGTTCTCCGAGATCCTCTCACCGAGCCACATGATGAAGATCGTGCCGGTCGTCATCGTGAGCATCGTGAGGAGTGTGAAGCCGATACCGGGATTCGGGACGATCACTGTTCCCTCGATGTCCGGCAGGCTCTGGATGTACGTGCTCGCCGCGTACGACTGGACCAGCGCCAGGAAGACCGTGAAGTAGCGCGTGTACTGCGTGATCTTCTTCCGCCCTTCCTCCCCCATCTTCTGCAGCTTCTCGAAGTACGGAATGACCGCCGTGAAAAGCTGCAGGATGATCGACGCACTGATGTAGGGCATGATGCCCAGCGCGAAGATCGTCGCCTGAGAGAAGGCACCTCCCACGAACATGTCGTAGAGACCCAAGAGTGATCCCTGCTGCTGCTTGAAGTAGGTCGCGAGAGCCTCTCCGTTGACTCCCGCGGACGGAACGTGCGCGCCAATGCGATACACGATCAGCATCGTGAGCGTGTACAGCACGCGCCGCTTGAGCTCCGGGATCTTGAAAATGCTCTTGAAACTCTGGAACACGTTGGGCATGGCTCGTGCCTTTCTCTACTTGATCAGCTCGACCGAACCGCCGGCTGTCTTGATCTTCTCGAGCGCCTTCTCGCTCACGGCGTGGATCTTGAGATCGACCGCCCTCGTTATCTCACCCACGGCCAGCAGCTTGACGGGCTTCTTCGAACCCGTGACCACGCCGGCCGCCCTCAGCACCGCAACGGTGATCTCACCCTCTAGTCCGGACCTCTCGACGTCTGAGACGTTGATGACCTCGTAGACCTTCCTCGTCGGGTTCTTGAAACCCTTCATGGGAAGCCTGCGCGCCAGCGGCATCTGTCCACCCTCGAACCAGGGCGGCACCCCCCCGCCGGAGCGGGAGTTCTGTCCCTTGTGCCCGCGGCCCGCGGTCTTGCCGCGTCCGGAGCCGTGACCG
>JAUWRQ010000097.1 GCA_030610515.1 Candidatus Eiseniibacteriota bacterium
GGGATGCGCAAGGTCAAGTCGATGGCGAAGGTGTCGGTCGCGGCTCCCGTTGGGACGCTCGCGGTCGCGTGTGACGCCGACGCGTGGGCGAGGATCGAGCCCTTGAGGCGAGAGCTCCTCGATGTCTCGAACGCTCAGGACCTGGTGCACGCGGACCAGGCAGGCGATGGCTTCGTCGAGACGGACAGAGAGGGCATTCTCGTGTCGGCTGAGCTTCTTGAGCCTCCGGCGGACGCGTGAGCGCGCGAGACTGCGAATCCGCCCACGAGGGGACACCCGGGAGCGCGGCCCATCGTGTCATTGCGCGCGGGGCCACGCACGCACCGCACGCCTACGCGCACTGACGATCCGGGAGGGCCCTTGTCAGCCACGCAGCCAGAGCGCGAGCTCATCATTCCCGAGGCTCCCTCCATTCTCGCGATCGAGACAGGCCTTCTGGGAGAACTTCTCGTCATCACTCCCGCGCTCCGAGCCGTCAAGGCGGCGTGGCCGGACGCCCGGGTCACCGTCATGGCGACGCCGGGGTCCGCACCGATCCTTGTCGGGAATCCCAACGTCGACCGACTTCTCCCTCTGTCGAAGAGGGAACGCTCAGGGTTCGTCGGGCTCGTGCGCCTGGCGTCCTGGATCAGGGCGAAGCGCTTCGACGCCGTTCTCGTTTTCCACACGTCGTTCAGGAGCGCGCTCGTCGCGTTCATGGGCGCGGTTCCCGTCCGGGCCGGCCTGAGCTGCGAAGGACGTGGGTTCCTGCTGACGCACAAGCGGCCACGCGACAGGAGCGCGTACGAGGTCGACGAGCATCTGGGAATCGTCGAGCTGCTCGGGGCCGAGGCGCAGGGGCGGGAACTCGACATTTTCCTCACCGATGATGAACGAGCAGAGGCCGCCTCTCTCCTCAGGCGCACGACCGCTCGGGCGCTCGTGTGCCTGCATCCCGGCGCGAGCAGGGAGATTCGCCGCTGGCCCGCCGAGCGGTTCGCGGAGCTCGGGGCGGAGCTCTCGAGCGAGCCGGACATCGAGGTAGTCTACGCGCTCGGTCCGCGGGAGAAGACCGTGGCCGAAGCCGTCGAGCAGTGGTACGAGGACAAGCGGCTGGACAGTCCGACGATCGTCTTCCCGAGGACCGCGCGAGTGCTTGCCGCAGTTTTCGAGCGGGCGTCCGCGGTCGTGACCAATAACACGGGTCCCATGCACATGGCTGCGGCCGTGGGTGTTTCCGGGGTGTTCATACATGGACCGACGCCGGTCCGGCGATGGCATCCTCCCGGCGACAAGTACATCCCCATCTACGCGGGCGACGTCCCTTGCAGGCCGTGCGACACGTCGCAGTGTGCTCAGTCGTCGCTGCTCTGCATGGAGGCGGTCGACGTCGACCGCGTGTTGGCGGCGGTCATGCCGTTGATCGCTCAGAGTTCGGAGCAGCAATGACGATAATGCACATCATCGAGTCGCCGTCCTGGACGGGCGCGATGGCGCAGACGTTCGAGCTCGTGCGAGGGCTGGAGGCACGCGGTCATACCGTCGCTCTCGCGACCACGCCTGGGAGCATCCTCTGGGGACGCGCCGCCGAGGCCGGCATCGAGATGCTCGCGGTGGAGACGCGCTCCGAGCTCAATCCAGTGGCCATCGCCAAGATCTCCTCCTTCGTCCTTCGCAGGCGCGTCGACATCGTGCACGCGCACAGGGCGCACGCACACTCGCTTGGACTTCTGACCGCCGTTGTGACGCGTCGCCCCTTCGTCGTGTCGCGGCGCGTGTCGTTCAGGCCGAAGGACAACCTGGGGAGCCGCGTGAAATACGGAAGCAGGTTCGTGACGAGGATCGTCGCGGTCTCGCAGGGCGTGAAGGATGTCCTCGTCGACTACGGCGTGCCAGAGGACAAGGTCGTCGTCATCTACAGCGGCTCGGACCCTTCGGTCTACGACGGAGATGTCGACGGCGGTGCCGTGCGCGATGAGTTCGGTATCCCGAGGGACGCCCCGCTCGTCGGCAAGGTGGCGAACTATTACCACGGCTGGAAGGGACACGACACGTTCCTGGCCGCAGCCGCGAAGGTCGTCGCCGCAATCCCCAACGCGCGTTTTCTCCTGGCCGGAGAGCGCACCGACGATAAGAAGATGGAGGCGCTGGTCGCGGGACTTGGCCTGGAGGGCGTGGTCACGCGCGCGGGATACCGGTACGACGTTCCGCAGGTCCTGGCGTCTCTCGATGTCTCCGTCAACTGTCCGCGCGCGGGTGAGGGGCTCTCCGGGGCGGTGCGCGAGTCGCTCGCAATGGGGAGACCCGTCGTCGCCACGGACGTTGGAGGGAACAAAGAGCTCGTGCGCGACGGGGAGACTGGGATCCTGGTGCCGCCCGATGACCCTGAGGCCCTGGCAGCTGCGATCCTCAAGCTGCTCGGTGATCCAGTGTTCGCGCACGGCCTCGCTGAACGAGGCTCCGCGTTCGTCCGGGAGAACCTGACCGTCGATCGGATGGTTGACGAGACCGTCCGGCTCTACGAGGGGATACTCGTGGAGCGGCGGGCTCGCGGATGATGGCTGCGCGAGCGCACCAACTGGAGTCTCGACGATGACGTCCGCGCCTTCCCAATACTGCAAGAACCTCTTCGTGACCGGTCGTCCGGGCGTCGGCAAGACGACGCTCATCGGGCGCGTTCTGGAGAGACTGGACGCCGCCGTCGGCGGATTCGTGACGAGCGAGATCCGGGATGGGGGCGTTCGCGTCGGCTTCGCCATCGCCGACCTGTTGGGGGAGAGCGGGACCCTCGCACATGTCGACCTCAGCAGCGAGTACCGCGTGGGTCGGTACGGCGTCAACCGCACGGATCTGGAACGAATAGGCATCCCGGCGATCAGGAACGCACTCCACCTGTCGCAGCTCGTCGTGATGGACGAGATCGGGAGGATGGAACTCTGCTCGCCTCAGTTCCGCGCTGAGGTCGAGCGCGCCCTGGACTCCCCGACGCTCGTCCTGGGCACACTCCAGGATCGTGGGAGTCCGTTTCTCGACAGCGTGCGGGCTCGGCCCGACGTCGAGGTGATTCGCGTGACGGAGGAGAACCGCGGCAGGATGGTGGAAGAGGTGCTTGCGCGTGTGGAGAGACTTCTTCACGACGCGGGGGCAGACACGGACTAACCGCCTTACTTCCCGGTCGCCTGCCGGAACCTGGCGGGGGGCCAGGTTCCCGCCCTGATGCCGTCGGCGAGGATGAGCAGAACGCCGGAGACGCCGAGGGGCACCGCGAGCAAGAGGGCCGTGCGAAGCGCTCCATGGGGAGGATAGGCCTCGACCTTGAGAGCGATCCAGAGCGCCACCGCGATCGCCTCCACCAGCAGGGCGGAGCCGGCGGCCGTCGCCCACTTGATGCCCGCCAGGCCTGTTGCGACCGCCAGGATCGTGAAGATGATCTTGACGAGGGCGAACGCGATGCTCGCTCCACCCACGGTGAGCGTGAGGCCGAGCCACATCACCGCGAACACGGGCGCTATCACAGCACCGAGTATCGCGAACGGCCGCCAGGACCCCGGTCTGTTCTTCTGAGCCTCCGACACCTCACGCTCCAATCTTGAAGCCTTGATTCGAGCCCGAATCTACTCCCGCGTCCTCCGCCGGCGCAAGTGGATTCCCGGGGCCACCGTCTGGTGCGCCGCCAGCGCTCGGCTGGATGCCGCGAACTGCGGACTACCACATCGCCCGCGTTCCGCGTAGGATGGTCTTCAGGGTGACGAATCCAGTGCTGCCCCCGCCCCGCCCCACTGTGGTTTCAGGCGTCCCCCCTTGAGGTCCGCCGCCGGCCGGATCCGAACGGCTGGCCGACCAGGGAGGTAAGCTCAAGATGTCATTCAAGGCCCTCATCACGGTGATCATGTTGCTCGTTCTGTCGCTCTCGGGCTGTGCGCGGCGCGTGCCGGTCGCCGAGCTCGAGGACAGGGGAGCCGACGTCGGGGCCGTCGTCACGCTCGAGAACGGCGACACCTTCCGCTGCAGAGTCCTCTCACTCTCGCGGGATGAGTTGCTGGTCGAGATATACTACCCGATCGGAGGAGACGTCGAGCTCCGAGGCTCGGGCGCCGACCTGCGAGTCGTGGTCGGCGGAGAACGGGTCTTGGGCGAGATCACGTCCATCGAGCGGGACGGCATCAGCCGGACGGCGCTCGTACGACGCACGATCCCGGTCGACGACGTTTCCCACGCGACGTTCCACCGAAGCGGCAGCGAGGCATCGCTGGGACCGATCCTGAGTCTGTTCGTCGGCCCAGTCGTCGGTGCTCTTCTCGCCCTCGCGATCTGAGAAAGGAGATTCGTCCCGATGTCGGTCTCCGCGCACAGCAGAACAAGACGAGGCCTCCTGGTCCCGACTCTCGGTTGCCTCATCATTACCTTCCTCGCGTCCGGATGTGCGACCACATCCGGCTGGTACTTCGCGGACGAGCCGGGTGTGCCCGTCGACATGCGTCTCGAGGGGGACGAGACGCTCTCTGCTACGCTCGTTGAGCTCTCCAATGGAACGCTCGTCATCGACACGAGCATAGAGAGGGGTGAGGACGTCGAGGTCATTCGCAGGGGTGGTGTGGACTACGTCTACGTCCGCGGGGTCGCGGCGGGTACGGCGGTGGAGATACGCGACTTCGACATCGTCACGCGACAACGGGTGCCGCTCTGCGAGGCGGACGATCTCACAGTGAGATCACGCGGCTACCTGGGATGGGGGTCGGCCGTTGCGGGTGTGCTCACGTTCTTTCTCCTGCGCGTCGTGGAGGACTCGCAGTAAGCCGACGATCCCGCGCAGCGGATTCGGCGTTCCCGCGGCGAGTTCGACTGACCCCGCCCGAGCGGCTCTATTCGAGCGGTCCCACCGACGCAGCGTAGACGACGACCTCGATCACGCCGTCCACACCCACGGCCTCGTTCATCGCGTCATCATCGAACGCGCCTATCGCACAGCATCCGTAGCCCGTGGCCGTGGCGGCCAGGTACATGTTCTGTCCGACGTGGCCGGCGTCGAGAAGCACGTAGCGCCGACCTCTCTCGCCGTATCTCGCCGTTGTCCGCGGCATGACCGCGGTCCACACGAACATCACCGACGCCTGAGAACACATCCTCTGACCGAGCGCCGCACGCTCCATTTCGAGGCCGACGTCGCCGGAGCGCTGAAGCATGAGTGCGTGGTCTTCCGTCAGATAACGGTAGAGGCCTGGCTTCAGATTGAACACGCTGTTGACGACAACGTGGACCTCGATGGGATAGCAGGCGCCCGCGGACGGAGCGTTTCGGAGTTCGTGAGGACCCAGCCTGCCGGTTATCCCGTGTGTGGACCACAGGAGCTGCGACAGGACCTCGAGCGGCATCGGGCCGTCTCCGTAGTGCCTGATCGAGCGGCGGGCGGACAGGACCTGCCACACGGCCGGGCCCCCGGTCACCGACGGGGCCGGCAGCCTGATGAGGGGCTCCATTCATCCTCCTTCCGGGGAACCGTAACCGTGACTATACAGTGTGTCGAGGTCTCAAGGGAAGCCCGCGGCACCGTCATCCCGCACGGCGCGGTCGCGCAGCTCCAGCTCCCGACGGCGCCCCGGCAGCGCAGCCCGGGCCCGCGAGACGCCGGTCCGCGCGGCGGTTGCCCCCACCGCA
>JAUWRQ010000049.1 GCA_030610515.1 Candidatus Eiseniibacteriota bacterium
CGCAGAGCCGCGTGACGACGGCGGAGCTCAACCCCCTGGCGGAGAGCTCGGACACCGCTGTCTCGCCGCCGGCCTCCACGATCGCGGAGACGACCTCCGCCTGTTTGGGCGCGCGCGCGGAGAGCTCGCGTGCGACTGCGGCGGCCTCGTCGGCGGGGACGAGGAGTCGGACCACCTGCTCGCGCCCGCCCTCGGTGCGCGGCGGACGTATCTCTTCCGAAAGCTCGAGGTAGCCGAGACGCACGAGGGCGTCGATGTCAGAGTGGCTGCCCCTGGGAACGCCGGCGGCGCGAAGGACGGACGCAACGCTCGCCTTCCCCTGTGCCGAGGAGGACTCGAGGATCCTGCGACGCCGATCGCTGAGCTCAGGGGTCCCTCCCCTGAGCGCGCTCGTTCCGTCCGTCGTGACGCGGAGGTAGCGCCGGCTCTCCATGTTGATGCCCGGGGGAAGCGCTGTTTTCAGAACCTCGCCCCACGGCGCCAGATAGTAGTCGGAGATCCAACGAGTGAGCTCGATCATCGGACCGTCAAGGACGGGATCGACGTCCAGGACCTCGATGACGTCACGCACGCTGTCGACGTCGGACTCGTCGAGAAGGCCGACGACGAACCCCGTGACCTTCCTCCTGCCGAAAGGCACGAGCACGCTCGTCCCGACCTTCGCGCGGTCGGCGAGGTCGGCGGGCACGGAGTATGTGAAGGTGCCCGAGACGGGCAGCGGGACCGCCACCTCGAGATACCTTCCGGACATCGCCATGTCTCCGATGAGTTGGGTTGTCAGCTGACGTGGCGCCCCGCGCGGGCGGCTTCCCTCGAGGCGCTCACGGACAGCGTGAGGTCGTCGCGGACCCCCCGCTCCAGAAGAGAGTGGCCGACCGCGGCGATGACGGCGCCGTTGTCGGTGCACAGCAACTTGGGTGGGATGACGACGCTGAACCCACGCGCGGCCGCCTCCTCCGCCAGCCGCTGACGCAGCACTCCATTTGCCGCCACGCCACCCCCCAAGCAGACGGTCGGAACCCCACGTTCCTCCGCCGCCCACATGGTCTTCGTGACGAGCGCGTCGACGACGGCTGTCTGGAAACTCGCGAGGAGATCCCGAAAAACGTCACCCTCGGGCACGCCGCCCAGATCCTCGATTCTGTACCGGACCGCGGTCTTGAGACCTGAGAAGCTGAAGTCGAGGTTGCCACTCTCCATCATCGCCCGCGGGAAGGCGTGCGCCGTCGGGTCGCCGCCCACCGCGAGCCTCTCGATCTCGGGGCCCGCAGGATAGGACAGTCCCAGCAGCTTCCCGACCTTATCGAACGCCTCTCCTCCCGCGTCGTCGCGGGTCCTCCCGAGCGTCTCGTAGCGACCCCACTCTTCGATCGCCACGGTCTCAGTGTGTCCTCCGGACACGACCAGGCAAACCGCGGGGAGAACGAGCTCGGGCTCGGCGAGCCGACTGGAGAAGATGTGTCCCTCTATGTGGTCGACGCCCACGACGGGAACGTCGAGTGCGTATGCGAGCGCCTTGGCGAACGAGACCCCCACCAGGAGGCAGCCGACGAGCCCGGGCCGGTTCGTGACGGCTATCGCGTCGATCCCGTCGTACTCGACTCCGGCGTCCGCGAGCGCCCGCTCGACGATCGTGACGATGGCTCCCGTGTGTTCGCGGGAGGCGTACTCGGGCACGACGCCCCCGTACTCCGCATGGATCGTCTGAGAGGCGACGACGTTCGAGAGAATCCTGCGGCCGTCCTCGAGAACGGCCGCAGCGGTCTCATCGCACGATGTCTCGATACCGAGAACTCGCATCCTGCTTCCCGCGGGGCGATGAGCCCCGTCCCTCCGCTAATGAGGTACCCCGGAAGACCGCGCCGTGGAACCACCGCTCCCGCGCGCCCCATGTCCGGCCGTGCTACCGCAGCGTCACGGTGAACCGGACCGGCGTCGTGCTGACGATCCCAACGCCCTCCGGCACTTCGACGTCGGGCACCAGCTGATGCAGGCCGCGCGGGAGTCCGCGCGCGTCGACCAGCACGGTGACGTCCAGAGACGTCAGCCTGGTAGCAACGTGCTCCGGACCGGACAGCTCGAGCTCGACGGTGGAGGGTTCGATCTCCGCCGACGCGAAGCCCGGTTCGTGGCGGAAGTCAACAGCCACGCCGCTGAGCCTTACCACTTCGGTTCCCTCAACCTCCAACAGAACGCGGACCTCGCGCGGAACCGCGTTGAGGTTCCACTCCTCATCGAACTCGATCCGGCGAGCGGCCTCCACCCGGCTCCTCCGGCCGGATATCGAGAGCGGCGCCGTGCGGACCGACTCGATCTCGCGCACGACGACGACGGGGCCGAAGACCGTAACGCTGTCCGGCACGCTCGCGGCCTCCGCCAGCATGTAGTAGCCGTCCGGGAGTTCCCCCTCGACAACAGGCGCGACCCTGATCCTCCGCTCCCCCAGCCGCTCGACATCGATGTCCAGGCTCTTCGGGTCGCGCACCTCGAGAATCTGCACGTCGGCGTCGCGAGGAAGGACGATGTTCGCGGCGGAGAGGCCGACCCTGAGGACGCGATCGGCCGCCGCCTCGGACATGTCGATGACGGCGTACGGCTCGCCCCAGATGCGCAGTTTGATGAGTTCCTTCGTGTCACCCGAGAAGACGACGTCAATCGTCTCGGGCGGACGCGTGAGCGTCGTCAGCCCCTCGGGAATGTTGCGGAGAACGAGCGGGATGGAAAGCAGCCTATCGGTCGTCTGCTCGCCCTTGGCGAACATCCAGAGGACGACGGCTACGACGACGGCCGCGATTTTGAGATTCAAGTTCCTGGCGGTGATCCGCTTGAACGGCAAGGCACTCCTCCGGCCCGGCGGTCGTCCGGAGTCCCGACGTGGAGACTAGGAACGCGCGACTGAGAGAATCTGATCCACTTGAATGGTCGCATCTTCCGCGAGCCCGTTCAACTCCCGAAGTTCTCCGACGGAGATGCCGTGCCGGCGGGCGATGCTCCACAGGGTCTCTCCGGGTGCCACCCGGTGGTCTCCGGAGGGAGAGGACACCACGGGAGCGTAACGATCGAAGTAGGCGTCGACGGCGTCAGCCAGAGCGGTCGCATACTGCCCCCTGTAGTCCGACCTGCTGAGCTTCTTCACGTCGTCGTTGTTCGTAAGGAAACCCACCTCGACGAGGACGGACGGCATCGCGAGGGACTTCAGGACGACGAATCCCGCCTGCTTCACCACGCATGCCGACGTACCCGAGGCGCGGAGTTCCTGGGACGCGAACGAGGCCAGGTCGCTGCTCTTGTCGACGTTGTCGCTCATCTTGAGGTCGACGAGAATCGAAAGCACGTCGGAGTCGGCGTCCGGCGAGACTCCCCCGACCATGTCGCAGGCGTTCTCCCTGTCCGCGAGCTCTCTGGAAGCCTGGTCGCTCTCGCCCCTCGGAGAGACGAAGAAAACCTCGGAGCCCGAAGCCTTGCGGTTGGGGGCGCTGTTGGCGTGAACGGAGATGAAAATGTCGCCACCCCGCTCGTGGGCGATCTTCTTGCGCTTCGCGAGCCGGACGAAGTAGTCGCCGGTCCGCGTGAGATGAACCTCGTAGCCCCCTCGCGCCCGAAGCGCCTCGGCGAAACGGTTGGAGATGTCGAGGACGACGTTCTTCTCCGTGAGCTTGCCGTTGCCGAGCGTACCGGGGTCCTCACCACCGTGTCCCGGGTCGATCACGACGACCCGCGGCCCGCCGCTGCTCTCCGTTCGCTCAATGGGGAGGGATTCGGACACGTCGGCCCGGAAAACGTCGATGACGATGCGGTGCGGCTTCTCGCGGTAGGGTTTCAGGGGAAAGACGCTGTACGCGGCCGCCTTCGCAAGGTCGACGACGACCTGGGCCCCGCTGTTGAGCTGGTTCAGCCGGACCCGGTTGACGATCCCGTCCTCGACGGGCGTGCTTCTCGAGGCCCGGCCCACCTCGCCTCCGACGACCAGCACGACGACGCGATCGGGGCTCGTCAGCGTTCGCGTCGAATACTGCGACTCGCTCGTCAGGTCGACCACGATTCTCGTGTGATCCGGAGCGGTCCAGTGACGTATCGCGGACACCTCAGACGACGCGCCGGCCTCGGGCACCGCCGCGACCAGCAGAGCGACCGCCGCAACCCCGAGCGCGAACCTCATGTGCAAAGGGAACAGACTCACACGCTTCTCCGCAGAGTGAGTACGCCGAATCCTGCCGCCGATCTCGTCAGATGCCTCTCTCGGAGGAACCGCGTTCGCGGCGAGCCGATCGCCCTGGATGCGCGGCCGCCACGGCCGGGTCGACGAGATACTCGCGCGCCACTCTGAGAACGTCGTCCCTCGACACGCGGGCGACCTGCTCCAAGTAGGTGTCGAGCGCATCAACGCGGCCCGTGGCAAGGAAGTCGATGGAGAGCCTGAGGGCACGCGTAAGGTTGGTCTGGCTTGTGACCGCGACGTTTCCCGCGAGCCTGTTTCTCGCCACGCGGAGTTCCTCCCCCGGAACCGGCTCGGAGCGCAGGCGACCAGCTTCAGTCTCGATGATCTCGACGGCTCTGTCGACGTCGGTCGTTCCAAGAGTGACCACTATCGCGGCCTGCTCGTCCGCGCAGAAACAGAAGGCGTCAACGTCGGACGCCACGTCTGCCCCCTCGCCCCCGAGCGCTCGGTCAAGCCTCGTTCCGCGGCTACCTGCGAGCATGGACGTCAGAACCCTGAGCGCCGCGTAGTCCTGATGGGGCGCGGGTGGCATCAGGTAGCCCACGGAGAGACGCGACTCGGAGGCGTCCATGAAGATCTCATCCGCCTCGCGTGTCGCCCTCTTGACGGACGGGATCGTGGGCTTCGTCGCGCGACCTCTTTGGTACTCCGAGAGGAGATCGTCCAGCGACTCGATGGCACGGTTCTCCGAGAAACTGCCCACGATCGAGATGACCGTACTCCCGGCCAGATAGTGCGACGAGTAGAACTTCATCACGTGGTCCCGCGTGATTCGCTCCACGGTCTTGGAGGTTCCCGACACGGGTCGCGAGTACGGATGACCTTCGAAGAGCAGTTCGTACAGCTGAGCGCGGTTGCGCCGTGTGGAATCCTCGTTGTCGCGCTCGATCCGGTCCAGAATCCTCTCCTGGACCCTCAAGAGCCTCGCTTCATCCAACGAGGGCCTCGACAGGATCTCCGCCGCGACCTCGAGGGCGACGTCGAAGTGCTCCTCGATGCACAAGACGTAGAACCCGGCGAAGTCGACGCTCGCGAACGTCTTGATGTCGAGGCCGTGCATGTCGATGAGTTCCCCGAGCTCCATCACGTCGTGGTCGAGCGTCCCCTCGACGAGGAGCTCGCTCGTGAGACCGGCGAGCCCACCGAGCTTCGGCGGATCGTACTTCCCTCCGGCCTCCACGGCCACGGCTATGGCGACGATTCTGTTCCACGACGCGGGCTTGGTCAAGACGGTGACACCGCTTCCCAGCTTCGTCCGTCGGGCCTCCCCCGCGAGGGCGAGTGGGGCAGCCACGACCAGTGCAAGGACGGTGACCGCCGTGATCTTCAGAGCCCATCGCGAGTGCCGCATGCCGTCTCCTCTGTGACCCGCCGTCTACGCGGCTAGTCCTGCGCCCACTCCGGCAGAAGAAGGGCGGTCGAGTAGCCGCCGGGGCCGAAGTAGCGCTCCGCCGCTCTCTGAACATCCTGGGCGGTCACGTCATCGATGCTCTCGAGATACTCGGTCGGCAGCTCGGGCCACCCGAGGAACGTCCAGTAGCCCTCGTAGAAGGCTTGCCCCTCCGCCGTCTCGTTCATGAAGAAGACCTGAGTCTTCCACCACGTCTTCGCCTTCTCGAGCTCGCGCTCTGAGATCCCGGTCTCCGCAAGCTCGCCGAAGAGGTCGAGCACGGCGCGTTCGGCGTCCTCCGCGTTGCGCGGAGGAACTTCCATCCACACGAAGAGTGGACTCGGCTGCCTGAGTGTGTACCAGCCTGCGTCGACGGCCGTCACGAGCCTCTGCTCCTCGGACAGGATCCGGTCGAGTCTGGAACTCCTCCCCCCCGTCAGGATCATGAGCAGAACGTCCATCGCGATGCTCTCGTCGTCCCTGATAGATGGAGCGGGGAAGCACATGACCTGGTAGCCCGTCCGCACGTCGCCCCAACGAACGGTGCGCTCGGGGACCGACGACCAGTCGATCGGTGGGGCCGCGGGCTCGGCCTTCTCCCCCGGCTCGATCGCGGACAAGCGAGCCTCCAGTATATCGGCCGCTTCGGACGGGTCGACGTCCCCCGCCACCGAGATGAGCAGATTGGAGCCCACGTAGCGCTCACGATGCCGCCGACGCAGCCGGTCGAGGCTGAGCGCCCGGACCGACTCGCGAGTTCCCTGGTTCGGCCGTCCATAGGGGTGATCGCCGAACATGCTCGACACGCACAGGAGATGTGTGCGCTCCATGGGCCTGCCGCTGATCGACTCTATGTCTCCGAGGGCTCTGGCTCGTATGTCCTCGAAGTACGAGGAGTCAAAGACCGCGTTAGTGAAACCGTCCGTCAAGAGGTCCGCGAGCACCCGGAAGTGCTCGCTGGGCGCGACCGCAGCGTACTGCACGAAGTCGTGGCGCGGGTTGACGGAAACGGAGCCGCCGAGCTCCTCGACGAGCCGCGCGATCTCGCCGAGCTCGCGGTCGGGGGTGCGCGTGAAGATCATCTGGGAAAGCAGGTAGGCGGAACCGGCGTCCTCGTCGGCCTCGTAGAGCGCGCCGTCGGCAACCCACGCCTGCATCGCGACGACGCCGCTGGCGCGATTCTCCTTCACGAGCAGGCGCACCCCGTTCGGGAGAGTCCGCGACACCTGGCTCGGCCTCTCGTCCTCCACGGAGCAGCCCGGGAGGAGCAGGGCGGCGACCGCGAGCAGGGCAAGCGTTCTCGGAAGGAGCGATCTCATCGTAGCCTCTTCGGTTGACCTGTCCGACCATTAGACAGCGGATGAGACCCTCCCGTTCTCATCGGGGAGCCCCTCGAAGGATTCTATGGAGGGCGGCTAGCCCGGTCTAGGCGTTTCGGGACCCGGAAAGCGAGCGC
>JAUWRQ010000281.1 GCA_030610515.1 Candidatus Eiseniibacteriota bacterium
GAAGTGCACCGGCGCGCTCGTCGATGTGCACCCGTTCGGCGGGTTCAACATGTCGGGAACCGACTCGAAGGCGGGTAGCCGCGACTACCTAGCTCTCTTCCTTCAGGGGAAGTCGGTGTCAGAGAAGGTGTAGATGCGAGAAAGCGGGGAGAGCCGCGCCCTGGGCGCGGCGCCCTCAAGTTGCGGGAAACGGGGGAGGCGTCGAAGGCGCCTCCCCCTAGTTGTTCAGCACGGTAAACGTTGCCGACTTCGTGACCTCGAGCTTCGACCGGACATCCTTCACCGTGATCGTGAGGTCATAATTGTCCTCCGTGAGGTCCCTGAGCGACAGTGCGAACCAGTGGGGCGTGTCCGGGACATCGCCGGTCGCCAGGACGCGTGACGAGACGGAGTGCCGCTTCTGAAGCATGAACCGCGAGACGAACCTCGATATCCAGCCCTTCTCCTCCTCGTATCCGCGGCCTGACACCTCCGTCGTCACCGTGAAGCGCGATATCCTCGGCAGGTCCGCCTCGAGACCGTACAACTCGAAGTAGATGATGAGATCCTCACTCTGCCGGAACGCCCGGGACGGGCGCGGTACGACGGCGCCGCCCATTCTGCGGAACCTGTCGCCTTCGCCGACGCTCGCGGCGATCTGGACGTCGCTCATGAGAAGCCCGGGGCCGCTGTAGTCGGGAACGCTGACGCGTCCGCGTCCGAAGCCCGTGCGCCCGGTCACGGTGTCGGTGACCGCCACTCCGACGACGAACTCACCCGGCTGCGTTTCGAGGCGCCACTCGTCTGCGACGAGGGGGCGCCCTCCGCCGGCGGACTCGTCTTCCAGGGTCACGCTCACACGTCGCTCATCCTGAACGAGAACGTCGTACTCGGTGTCGGTCACACGGACGCGCTTGTCCAGATGCGTTCCGCGGCGCCCTTCCGAGTCCTCCCACGACAGTTCCGAGATCGGGATCTCATAGTTGACGGCGACGTCGGTTGCGCCGTTCTTACCGCGGAAGGTCACGATCTCGTAAAAGAACGTGAGGGGTTCGACCGGGGAGCTGTAGCTGTAGGCGACGGAGACCTCCTCGACGGCGGCCAGGCCCTTCTCCGTGTAGTTGGCCGCCTAGTAGGCCATGTGCTCCGCCTCGATGTTGCGCGGCCTGGCCGGCGCCTCGGGCGGCAGGAGCAGGTTGGACTCGCCCTTCCTCGGGACCATGGGTCTTCCGCGAGCTGACAGGTGCTTGATGTCCTCACCCAGTACGTATCTACCGTTGAGGCTCGGGTCGATGAACGTGATCGAGAGTCCGGCATCGTAGTAGGTCCACGTTTCGGAGGGCGGCGAGATCCCCCTTGATCCCAAGGCGGCGAGTATGTCGCCCATCGACTGGGAACGCGACTTGGGGATGCCGAAACGCAGGACGATCTCACCTCTGTCGTCCCACTCGAGGCCGCCTTCCTCGCAGAAGAGCGCCAGCACGCAGTCGAGCCTGCGGACGTGCTCCTCGAGGAACTCGTTCTCACTGGTGGCCGGTGTGGGGTCGTTCCAGGTCCAGAACCGCTGGCGATAGACGTGGCGGACGTCGTCCAGGGCCGTGTAGTCGGACCGCTGGCTGTCCGAGAGGATCTCCTCGAAGGAGCGGGAGAGCACTTCCTCGTACGCCGGCGTACCCTCGAGGCTCAGGAGAGTGACGTGCTCGACAGGTGGGGGATCATCGCGGACCAGGGGGGCGTCCAGCGAGTCGGCTTGGCCCTGGCAGGCCGCAAGGAGAATCGCCACGATGCAGGTTGTGCGGAGCAGCATGTCGTCGCGCACCTGAGGGGTCGAACCGTCTCTCTGAAGGCTAGCCCGTCTCGAACCTGACCTCGAGCGGAAGCCCTCGCGCCTTGAGCTCCTCGATGAAGCGGTCGCAGTCGAGGGCGAGCTCCTGTGGGACGGCCCCCGCGGGCGTCTCGCCTCGTCCCATCATCGCGCATATCGCTGCCGAGGGGAAGGCGGTCCCACGCATCATGGCCGTGAGCCCTGTCTTCTCGTCCCTGTAGTCCATCATCTCATAGATCGCGCGAGCCGGTCTCCCGTCCTTCTCTCCCTCGACCACCACCCTCACGAGCACGACGTCGTCGTCACCCATCGGTATGTTAAGGGCGATCAGGCGTTCGAGCACGTCACGCGGCGCCACGGCAACGCCTGCGACGTCAAGCGGTTCGTCCGACATCAGACCGAGCTCGAGCATGGCGCGCACCTGAGCCGCGTGCCCCGGGTAGCGGATCGTCTTGTAGTCCAGGTTCCTGACCTTGCCCTTGAGCGTGCTGGGCAGGGTCGACGTTCCGCCCGACGTGTTGAAGGCCTCGAGCGTCCCGAAGGGTGGGGGGACCTCGAGGGTCTCCACGTCAACGAGAGGCTCGATGTCGTCCACCACCCTTCCGTCTCGGATGGCGACGCAGGGCTCCACGTATTCGTTGATCAGGCCCTGGACCGAGAAAACGAGCATGTAGTTCAGGGGCGACTCCGGTTGCCTCGGCAGTCCGCCCACGCGAATGTGCACCGAGTCGGCCCGATCCATTCCGCGCACGCCGTGCATAGCCAGCGGACCTACCATCCCGGGGGCCAGCCCCGTGTCGGGTATGACCGAGACTCCCGCCCTCTTCGCCTCTTCGTCGAGCTGGAGCTGGGCGGCGACGACGGCGTTGTTCCCGCCCATGTCGCACCAGTGACAGCCGGCCTCTATGGCCAGCTTCGCGAGCTCGAAGTTCACCGTGTAGCTCACAGCACCCAGAGCCGCGTCGGCGTCTCTCAACGCTGCGACGACGGCCTCGCGGTCTCTGACGTCGAGCGTGAGGGGCCGCGCCGTGCCGCAGCGCGCCACCGCGACCGCCGCCTCGGCCTTCGCCGGATCGATGTCGGCTATGACGACATCCTCGGTGTCCGGCTGACGGCAGAGGTCGTGGGCCGCCGCGCGCCCCATCAGGCCACCTCCCAGGATGAGCACTCGCATGCAATCTCCTCTAGTCGGATACGTCCACGTCGGC
>JAUWRQ010000121.1 GCA_030610515.1 Candidatus Eiseniibacteriota bacterium
ACGCAGTTCACTATGTCGCACCGCAGGAGCGTGGGGTGCGAATCGCCCACGCAGTCTATTCCCATCCGGCCCCCCTCGACCCTGCAGTCCGAGACGTGTCCCGAGGCGCCCCTGAACCTGAAACCACGGCTGACGTTCTCCAGGAACGCGCAGTCCGCAACGTATCCGACTGATCCGCCCCAGAGACAGAACCCCCATACCATGCTGCCCGTGAAGGTGCAGTCCGTGATGCGGACGCGAGGAACCGTGAACGCGTCCACACCGCCTCCGTTGCCGTCGAACGTGCAGTTCTCGACGATCAGGGCGGCCCCGTCGCTGGCCCAGACGGCACGATAGAGAGAGAGGAAACTACAGTTCCTTATTTTGACGGAGCTGTCCTGGCAGTAGACGCCGTAGTTCCCATAGACGCTTGATCCGTCGATGGTGACGTCCTCTATGATCGAGGTCGTGTCCTCATGCGAGTGCAGAAAGAATCCCCTCGACTGACCGCCGACGACGATGGTCGTGCTCTCGGGCCCGGCAGACGATGTGAGCAGGAGGTTTCTGCCACCGAAGTCGATGCCTCCGGGCGGGACCTCGTAGGTCCCAGGCATAAGGAGGATCGTGTCGCCTGTCCACGCGTCATCCACGGCGTTCTGTATCTGAGAGGGGCCGCCGGGGAAGACGACGAACACCTCCGCAGAGACCGTCACGGTGCCGCCGGACAGCAACACGAGAATCGCAGCGCACAGCAGCGCCCGATACGTGATGAGATGTGTGTTGCGTCCCACCTTCATCGGTACATCGCCTTTATGGCGCCCCACGTTGTGACTTCCACCGGGCTCGAACAGCTGTCGCAGCCCCGGCTCCGCGCTCCGACCAACACGCCCCACGGATTGCCGGAGGGAAGGCACGGCGAGTTCTCGCAGAGCGTGAAGTCGTACGCGTACACGTCACAGATGAGGGGGTCCTCGAGGAGGTTGTCTGTTCCCGGACCGGCGATGTCCTCCGCGCCGGCCACGTCGTACACGACACAGTGAACGAACGCCGGATCGGCGTTCCCGTACGCCAGCATGACTTCGGGGGCTCCCGAGAACGAGATGATGCAGTTCTCGATGAGGGGCCAGCAGTCGTCGAGGACGAAGAGCGCCAGATCCGTCCCCGAGGCGATCCGTCCGAAGAACGTGCAGTTGCGGAACACGGGGTCCTTGATGTCTGTGCTCTCGAAGTTCGCGATTGCGGCGCCGCTCCATGAGAAGCAGTTCCCGAAGGTGCACCACTCGTAGGTGGGGGACGAGTGCTTGCCAGTCACGACACCGGCCCAGGTGTTGTACTGCATCTGGAAGTCGCAATTGCTGAATGTCGGAGAGCTGGCGTACAGGTATGCGGAGCCGTAGTAGCCCACTGTCGCGTCCGGTGGTCTCGTGAACTCGCAGTCGGTGAACGCGCCGTCGGAGTACTCGAGGCAGACGTCGCTGCCTCTGCTTCCCCCGTAGTTGTTGCTGAACAGGCACTTCAGGATGGAGACGGACGAGAACGTAGCGTAGAGTCCGCCGCCGCGACCGGGATAGCACTCCGGGGTGTCGGTGAGGTCACAGTCTGACAGAGCCACGCTTCCCGACTCGCAGTAGACTCCTCCCCCGTATCCGGCACGGCACGCCCGGAACTCGCACGCGCGGATCAGTGCCGATGCCGAGATGACCGCGACCCCTCCGCCTGGCCCGGTGCCGGCGTTGCAGCTTCTGAAGATACAGCGCTCGATGATGGGGGACGACCCGTTCATGACGAGGACGCCCGCGCCGCCGACGCCGCTGGGGTTCCCATCGAGGAGCGTCAGTCCGGAAAGGACCGCGAGGGAATCCTCTCCGTCGTCGAACAGGACGGCGCGACCGGCGTCTTGGCAGTTGATGACCGTCGATTCGGCGCCGGACGAGGAGCGTAGCGTGATGCCGCGTCCCCCGAAATCCAGGTCGCGGTTGAGGTGCCCTGTGTATGTGCCTGGGTGATCTAACACGGTGTCACCGCTGTCAGCGGCATCCAGGCCTTCCTGTATCGTCAGATAGTCGCCCGAGCCGGCCCAATCGACAGTGATGGTGGCGGCGTCCGCAAGGACTGCGGCAAGGAGAAGAGCCATCGTGGCGGCAAGTGTGCGCATGGTCCGTCCCTCGGTTCTCAGGGGGGCCATCACTCACGCTATTGCATACCCTGCGTGCCGTCAATGAAACTGTAGCACTCCCTGCGGTGGCGGGTGCGGAACCGAGGAGGGCTATCTTGGAAGCGTCCGCAACGTGCGCCACGGCGCGACGCCGAGCGAGGAGTCGCAGTCTCCGCAGCCCTGTCCGCGGTCGCCCAGACGTAGCCCCCAGTCGTTCCCCGCCGGGAGACAGGGGGAATTCGCGCACAGCGTCAGATCGTCACCGCCGAGGTCGCAGAAGAGCGGGTCGAGATAGATGTTGTCCGCGTGCGTGCCGCACGGTGTGTCCCCGCCGAAGTTCCCGTAGAGGCACGTCTTCTGCGTGTTCGGAGCGTCGCCGCCCGCGCAGTAGACGGCTCCGCCACCAAGGTTGAGTGCGATGATGCTCGTTCGAATGACAGGCGAGGATGAGTTGGCGCAGTAGATGCCTCCGCCAAGGATGGCCTCGTTGTTGGCGATCGTGGCGTGGGACAGTGACGGGGATGAGCCGTCTAGGGCCAACGCTCCTCCGTGCCGCGTGGAGTTGGCGAGGAACGTGACCTCATCGATCGTCGGGGACGAGCCGGCGCAGTGCAAGCCGCCTCCCGCGGAGCTCGCGGCGTTCCGGATGAACGTGACCTCGAAGAGCACCGGATCGGAGAAGACGCACGACATCCCTCCTCCCGAGCTGGCTTCGTTCTCCGTGAAGTCGACGTGGCTGATCGTCGGCTCGCAGTTCCGGTCGCACGCCAGTCCGCCACCGCTGAGGCCGGCGGCATTCTGCTCGAACGACACGTTGGTGAGCGAGGGGGCCGAACCGCCCTTCAGATACATGCCGCCGCCGTCCTGCTCCGCTGCGTTCTCACGGAACACGAGGTTCCTGATCGTCGGCGAGGCTCCGTCGAAATGGGCTCCCCCGCCATTGATGCCTTGGCCGTTCACAACGATGAACCCGTCGATGATCGACGCCGGACCTTCACCACTGTGAAGATAGAAGCCGCGCCCCTCGCCCTCACAGTCGATCACGACGGAGTCGCGCGCCGACGCCGCCATGAGGACGATGTTCTCCCCGCCGAAATCGAGGTCGCGGTTGGATGGGCCGGTATAGGTCCCCGGCAGGACGAGCACGGTGTCCCCGCTGTCGGCCACGTTCAGGGCCGCCTGGATCGTCGTGTAGTCGCCCGCTCCAGTCGGGTCGACGAGCAGCGTGACGGTGCCGGAGGGGGACGTCGGGCTCGTGCTCGAGCATCCGGCGAGGGCGGCCATCGCGCACACGAGCGACAGCACTCTGACGAGGGGGACGCATCTAGCGATCCCGCTGAGGTTTGGAGCGTTCACGAGGATTCCCTGCCTCTCGGGTGGAGGAAGAAGGAGCCTATGATTCGAGCCTATACGGCGAGTTGGGGACTGTCAACGCCGGGCTCCGCGCCATGCCCGTGGGCGCAACGGCTCCGTTTGTTGACCTTGGCCTCGAGAGGCGTTAGACTTCGGTTCTGCGTCCGTCGGCCCGTTCGGGTCTGGCCGTGGAAGCCTGCCTCGGAGTGGTTGCCAGGGGCGGTTTCGTGTGGTGTGGACCGCTGATTCGGAGAGCTGCTCGATAAGCACGCGAGGGCGAGTCGACACGGAGGAACGAATGGCGAAGAGGACAGTCGTTACGATGCCCGGTGACGGCATCGGCAAGGTCGTGCTGCCGGAGTCGCTGCGGGTGCTCGAGAAGATCGGGTTCGAAGCCGACTACGTCCACGCGGACATCGGATGGGATTTCTGGATCAGCGAGGGGAATGCGCTCCCCGAACGCACGATCAACCTCCTCGAGGAGCACAGGGTCGGGCTCTTCGGCGCCATCACGTCGAAGCCGAAGGACAAGGCGGCGGCGGAGATATCCCCCGAGCTCAAGGACAAGGGTTTCGTCTACTACAGCCCGATCGTTGGCATGAGGCAGCACTTCAACCTCGACCTCTGCATCAGGCCGTGCCGGTCCTTCCCTGGGAACCCCTTGAACTTCATAAGAAGAAAGGGCGAGAGCTTCGATGAGCCGGTCGTGGACGTCGTGATCTTTCGTCAGAACACCGAGGGGCTCTACGCCGGCGTGGAATGGACGAACCCTCCGGACGGCGTTCGCGCGGCGCTCGCGACGCACAAGAAGTTCGCCAAGTTCGCGGATGTCCCGGGAGAGAATCTGGCGGTCTCGACGCGCATCTTCACGCGTGATGCGTGCAGGCGGATCTGCGAGGAGGCGTTCAAGTACGCCAAGAAGTTCGGCTACAAGTCGGTGACCATCTGCGAGAAGCCCAACGTCATTCGCGAGACCTCGGGGATGATGGAGTTCGAGGCGAAGAAAGTCGCCGAGAGCTACCCCGATGTAGCACTCTGGAGCACGAACATCGACGCGCAGATGATGTGGCTCACGAAGAACCCTCAGGACTACGGTGTGATCGTCGCAGGCAACATGTTCGGCGACATCGTCTCCGACGGATTCGCCGGACTCGTTGGGGGCCTCGGCTTCGCCAACAGTGCGAACATCGGAGCCGACTGCGCGGTCTTCGAGCCGACGCACGGCTCGGCGCCCAAGTACGAGGGGCTGAGTCCGTCCATAGTGAACCCGATCGCGATGATTCTCTCCGCCTGCATGATGCTCGACTACCTTGACGAGACCGAGAAGGCGGTAGCTATTCGTGATGCCATATCGGAGGTCGTGGCCGACGGTTCAGTCCGCTGCTACGACATGATGAAGCTCAGGGGCGGTCCTGAAGCCATCAAGCAGGGAGCTGCGACAACGCAGCAGATGACCGACGCCATCATCGCTCGCCTGTAGGCGCGCGGTCGGGGGTCGTCGGCCGGCCGTCATGCCGCCGCCCTTGCGGAGCCGACGGGTGGAGGGCAGGACACGAATCTCTGTTGGGCCGCGGAACGGCGGCTCGGGGAGTCAGCTCACATGGGAATGACATTCGCCGAGAAGGTCCTGGCCCGCGCTGCCGGGCTCGACAGCGTGGTGCCCGGGCAGATCGTTACGGTCAGGCCGGATCATCTTCTCACTCACGACAACA
>JAUWRQ010000139.1 GCA_030610515.1 Candidatus Eiseniibacteriota bacterium
CGAGAACGACGATGTGCGGTTCCGTCGCCCTGAGCGCGTCCAGCGCTTCGCCCGCGCTGTACGCCGCCGTGACTTCCAGCCCACTGTTCCTGAGGAATAGGGAGTAGAGCTTCACGAACTCCTTGTTATCATCCACGATCAGCACGCGCTTCCCAGCCACCGCTCCCTCCTGCTAGTGATTGGCCACTCTCTTCAGGATCTCCAGCAACAGTCCCTCGTTCTCGACCGGGTCGACCGTCGAGGTCACCCGCTCGCCTTCCTTGTAGTAGTGATACTCGATCTTCGTTCCGCACTTGACGTGGCAGGTGAAGAGTTGTTTGAAGACCATCTCAGCGTCCGAGAGGTCGAGCTCTCCGCCCTCGAAGTAGGGGCACATCGCGTATTCGCCGGGCGAGATCATCTTCTGGCACTCCGGACAGAACACCTGGATGTGCTTGAACTTGCCCGTCTCCGGCATGGCTCGTGTCTCCTCTCGCCCGCCCGGGGACGCCGGGCGCTCACCCTCGATGCTGTCGGACGCGTCGCGAGCCGCAGCGCGGTCGCGCGGACCGCGTCAGTCGTAGTCTTCCTCTTCCATCTTCTCTTCGCAGCTCAGGAGGGGAAGCTGAACGTCGAACACCGTCCCTTCACCCTCTGTCGACTGGACTTCGACGGTGCCGTGGTGTCCCTCGACGATCTTCTTCACGATCGAAAGCCCCAAGCCCGTCCCGGAGATGTCCGCCGTCTGGGAACTCGTCACCCTGAAGAAGTCCTCGAAAACGAAGGGAAGCTCCTTCTCCGGGATGCCGATCCCGGTGTCGCGAACCTGCACCCTCAGGTTCCCGTCGACGCAGAGTCCTTCGAGCGACACGGTGCCGTGTTCCCTGTTGTACTTTATCGCGTTCGAGATGAGGTTCTTGAACACGACGACCATCGACTCCGCGTGCGCGTTCACCACGCACGACTCCGGGGGAGGATCGAGCCGCAACGACACGTTCTTGTCCTTCGCGAACGGCTGCATCTCCTCGACGACCGTTTCGAGGACCGGCCAGAGCTCTGTTTCCTCCATTGCGCCCGCGATGTCGCCCGAGTTGATGCGCGCCAGCTTGAGCCAGTCGGCGATGATCCCGAGAAGGCCCGTGAGCGTTCCGTGGGCTCCCTCGAGCATCTCTCTCGCCATGTCGTCTATCGTCCCCATCTTGCCGCCGACGATGAGGTCCAGGTACTGCTTGACGAGAAGGAGAGGCGACCTGAGCTCGTGGGCGACGATCGTGATGAAGTACTCCTTCATTCTCTCTTTCTCCGCCCGGAGTTCGGCCGTCTCCAGGAGGAGTCTGCGCTGCTCGAGCCCGCGTGTGACGATGAGCCGGAGTTCCTGGGGCGTGAACGGCTTCGGCAGAAAGTCGAAGGCGCCCTGCTTCATGGCGTCGACGGCGGACTCGATGGTCGCGTAGCCCGTGATGACGATGCAGACGGTGTTCGGATGTGTCTGCATGACCTGCCGGAGGACTTCCAGCCCGTCAATGCCCGGCATCATGAGGTCGAGGAGGATGAGATCCGGCTCCACCTGGTGGGCGATGTGGAGTCCCTCGATTCCATCGACGGCCGTGTGGCAGTCGTAGCCCGCCTTCGCGAGGACCTGGCGGCAGGAATCTCGGATCGCCTCTTCGTCGTCGATAACCAGCACGGTCCGCCGATCGGCCATGCTTCCTCCCTGTGCGGGTTCGGTCCGAAGCTCGCGGGCGCGACCCCCGGCCGCAGGCACACCTGACGCGGACGAGCCTCAGGAGAGCAATCGTACCAAAGCCTGAGGGCTTCGTTCAACAGGATTTCCCCCTAGGAGCACGCCTTTTCCGCCTCTTTTGCTTGCGCCTGGCGCGCTCCGGATGCTATTCTCCTTAGACGTATCAAGGGCCCCCGAACGCTGGACGCGTACCCGGAGGGTCCGGTGCGGCTCCATCATCTCGAGGGGGGAGTGGCTCACGGGCGCGGCCGTTCCCCGCTTTCTGTGGGGCCGGCGTCCGGCTACGCAATCTGAAACTCGGATACCAGTAGGGAATCTCACATCAGTGGAGGGGACGAAGTGGCGAAGCCGAAGGTAGCCTTCTACTGGAACGCATCGTGCGGGGGCTGCGAGGAGGCCGTGATCGACCTGGCCGAGGACATCCTCATGGTCGCCGACGCGGTCGAGATCGTTCTGTGGCCGGTCGCGCTGGACTTCAAGCGGAAGGACGTCGAGGCCCTGAAGGACGGCGAGATCGCTGTGGCGTTCCTGAACGGGGCGATCAGAACGTCGGAGCAGGAGGACTGGTCGAAGCTCCTCCGGAAGAAGTCGGGGCTCATCGTGGCGTTCGGTTCGTGTGCTCATCTGGGCGGCATTCCGGGCCTGGCGAACTTCTCAGATCGGGCGGGCGTGTTCGACGCGGCGTACCTGTCGGCGGTCTCCAATGACAATCCCGACGGTGTGACTCCCCAGACGGAAACGAAGGTGCCGGAGGGCGAGCTCGAACTTCCCGAGGTGTGGGACACGGTACACGCTCTCGACCAGGTTATCGACGTAGACTACTACCTGCCGGGCTGCGCGCCGCCGCCCGATCTCATCCTGGACGCGATCAAGGCCATACTCGCTGGCGAGCTTCCACCGAAGGGCTCGGTCTTAGCACCCGACAAGTCGCTCTGCGACACGTGCGACAGGAACGACAGCAAGCCCGACAAGATCGAGCTCTCCGAGCTCAAGCGTCCGCACGAGACGTTCATGGATCCGGAGAAGTGCTTCCTCGCAGAGGGTGTCATCTGCATGGGGCCCGCGACGCGGTCGGGATGCGGCGAGCGCTGCATCAACGCGAACATGCCGTGCCGCGGGTGCTTCGGCCCGACGAGGGAGGTCAAGGACCAGGGCGCGAAGATGTTGTCGGCCCTGGCGTCGCTCTTGGACATCGAGGACCCGGAGCAGATGGAGAAGATCGCCGACTCGATCCCGGATCTCGCCGGACTGTCATACATGTATAGTCTGCCGTCCTCGCTTCTCACGAGGAAGCAGAAAAGGTAGTGAGCTTTCGGTGTCCCCCGGGCATCGCGGAGGAGACATGGGCAAGAGGATCACGATAGACCCGATCACACGGTTGGAAGTGCACGGCAAGATAGAGATATTTCTCGATGACTCGGGGAACGTCGCGAACGCCTACATGCAGGTGCCCGAGCTTCGGGGTTTCGAGAAGTTCTCGGAAGGGCGGATGGCGGAGGAGATGCCGAGGATCACGCCGAAGATCTGCGGCGTGTGCCCGACGACGCACCACATGGCCTCGACGAAGGCGCTGGACGACCTCTACAAGGTCGACCCGCCGAGGCCCGCCAAGCTCATCAGGGAGTTCATCAACTCGGCGTTCATGTTTGAGGACCACGCGCTTCACTTCTATTTCCTTGGCGGCCCCGACTTCGTCATGGGCCCCGACGCCCCGGCGGCCGAGCGGAACATTCTCGGTGTCATCGCCAAGGTGGGGCTCGAGATCGGCGGCAAGGTCATCGACATGCGCAAGCGCGCCCGGAACGTCATTACGACGCTGGGCGGACGCGTCATCCACCCCGTGTGCGGTCTTCCCGGCGGCGTGTCGAGAGGACTCACCGAGGAGAACCGCGAGGAGTTCCGAAAGACGGCGGCGGACACCGTCGAGTTCGCGAAGTTCAGCCTCGGGCTCTTCTCGGACATCGTTCTGAAGAACCCGGGCTACGTCGATCTCATCGTCGGCGACATCTACAAGCACGAGACGTACTACATGGGTCTGGTCGACAAGAACAACAAGGTCAACTTCTACGACGGCGAGATTCGCGTCGTGACGCCCGACGGCGAGGAGTTCGCGAAGTTCAAGCCGCGGGACTACCTCGACCACATCTCCGAGCACGTGGAGAAGTGGTCGTACATCAAGTTCCCATTCCTCAAGAAGGTGGGATGGAAGGGATTCGTCGACGGGCCGGAGAGCGGCGTCTACAGGGTGGCGCCATTGGCGCGTCTGAACGTGTCCGACGGCATGGCCACGCCCGAGGCTCAGGCCGCGCACGATCAGCTCTTCGAGACGCTCGGCGGGAAGCCGGCGCACAACACGCTCGCGTACCACTGGGCGCGCCTGGTCGAGATGCTGTACGCGGCGGAACGGATGGTTGAGCTCATCAACGACGACGAGATCATGAGCGACAACATCCGCACGCTCCCGACGGAGAAGCCGACGGAGGGCATCGGCGTCGTCGAGGCTCCGCGCGGGACGCTCTACCACCACTACAAGACCGACGAGCGCGGCGTCATCACGAAGGCGAACCTCATCGTCGCGACGGTCAACAACGCGGCCGCCATGTGCATGTCGGTCGAGCGCGCGGCGCGAGGGCTCATCAAGGACGGCAAGGTCTCGGACGGCCTCCTGAACATGGTCGAGATGGCGTTCAGGGCCTACGACCCGTGCCTCGCTTGCGCGACGCACTCCGTCCCGGGCCAAATGCCGCTCGTGGTGGAAGTGAAGGATCAAGAAGGAAAGGTGCTCCACCGGCTCTCCCAGAACGCCACCGGGTAGCGCCCTTCCTGCTCGCGGAACGACAGGCCCCGGTGCGGGAGTGTCCCCGCGCCGGGGTTTCCTCTTGTGTGAGTCCGGGCGGTAGTCTCGTTGCGCCGCGTGAGTTCCGCGGCCGCCTGTGCGATGGTCGGGGAGTCACTGACGGAGACGGGAACACGCGATGGTGAAGACGCTCGTCCTAGGCGTGGGCAACTCGATCCTGTGCGACGACACGATTGGTCTCGTCGTCACGCGGAGGCTCGAGGAGCGCTTCGGCGGGAGGGACGACACCGACTTCGGCTACAATGAGGAGGCGGGCTTCTCGCTCCTCGAGGAGGGGCTCGGATACGAGCGACTCCTCATCGGTGACTCGTTCCTGACGGGCGCTCCTGCTGGCACGATCCTCCGGCGCGTCCGTGCGGTCGACGGGGGGGGGAGTCGCGCGATCTCCCCGCC
>JAUWRQ010000317.1 GCA_030610515.1 Candidatus Eiseniibacteriota bacterium
AGCGCGTGGCGCGACCCCGACGAAAGCTCTTGCCATTCCTCGGGCGTCAAGCCGTCGACGAGCGAGTTGGCGTCCGGCGACGGGTGCGACGCCAGGACGAGCACCTCTCCCGTCGAGGGCTCGAGGGCCACGATCGCCCCCGCCCCGAATCCAGCGAGAGCCTCCGACGCGGCGGCCTGCGCGGCGGCGTCGATCGTGAGCACGAGATTGACGCCGGGTCTGGCCTCCTGTGAAGGTCCGCCCTCGAAAGGATAGAGCTCGATGCCGGACGCGTCGCAAACCCAGTACTCGACGCCGTCCCGCCCGCGGAGGAGGAGTTCGAAGCGACGCTCGACGCCACTCTTCCCGACGATGTCCCCGGCGGCGTAGCCCAGGGCCGACATCGTCCGGAGCGCGGTGTCGGAGACCTCTCCCACGTACCCCAGAGCATGGCTCGCCAGTGTGGAACTCAGGTAGCGCCTCCGCGCCGTCGATTCGACCTTGACGCCGGGAAGCGTGGAACGACGTTCCTCGACGCGGGAGACCTGCTCAAGCGTCGCGTCCTCTATGAGCGGAACGCTCCCATAGTAGCGCCCGCGGACCTCCTCGAGCTTCTCGTCCACGAACTCGCGCGGGAGTTCCAAGAGCTCCGACAGATTCTCGGCCAGGGCCTCGTCGTTGCGGTTCCGCATGCGCGACAGGGCTATCGAGAGCGCGGCGCGATTGTCGGCGAGTATCTCCCCGTTGCGGTCCAGGATCAGGCCGCGCGGAGCGTGAACCTCGAAGCCCTGGACGTAGTTGTCCTCCGACAGGTGTCGATAGAACCCGCCTCTGGCCAGCTGCAGCCAGCCGAGTCGCCCGAGAATGATGATGAACACGGCGAACGCGATGGCGCGCAGGACGCGTGACCTTGCGCGAACGCTGTCGAGTGTACTGCTGTCGCTACGCGTTGTGGCCACCGGCGATGGCCCTCCATCCGCGGGCGCGCGCGAGCCCGAAGACCAGAGCGCCGAGCGCGGCCGTGTAGAGCCCGCCCAGGAGTCCGTAGCGGGCGATGAATCCCCAGAACATGTCGAGGTGGTTTCGGTAGTAGATGAGGTAGTAGATGGCGTCGTGGGTGAGCGAAGCGACCACCAGCACCGAGCACTGCACCAGGACGCTTCCTCTGACGAGGTGGTCCCACGTTCTCGCAGAGAGGAACCCGACGGTCGAGAGCGCGAGAGCGTGAAGCCCCATGTACTCCGACATCTCCGAGTCCGCGACGAGCCCCAGGACGAATCCCGAGACGGTGGCCGGACGCGTGCCGAGAACGAGGCCTCCATAGACCACGACGAGGACCAGAAGGTCGGGACGGGCGCCCAGGATCTCCATCTCAGGCGCCACGGTGGCGTCCAGAACCACGGCCACGAACGCGAGGGCTGCGTAAGTTCCTGCGCGCATCTAGCCCCGATCCTCCATGTCCTCGAGCTCAGCGATCTCGCGGAGAAGCTGCTCTTCGGCTTCGGTTCGGATTCGAGGGCCCGATCTCGTCCCCGTGATGACGAACACGTGTTCCACCTTGGAGAAATCGACGCCCAGGCGCACGCGGACCGCCATCGTCAGCGGTCCGTCCTCAAGAGACGTGACCGCGCCGACCGAGATGCCGGCGGGGAAGACTCCCCCCAACCCCGACGTGGCGACGCGGTCGCCCTCCACGACGTCGGACCTCGCGGGAACGTAGTCGATCGCGGACGTCGTCAGCTCCGAGGTGGCGTGGTAGCGTGGCCGAACGATTCCCCTGACCCTGCTCCGCTCGATGACGACGGCGACGGCGGAGGAGGCACTGGCGAGCGGTTCGACGAGCGATCGCGTGGGGTGAATGCTGACGATCTTGCCGACCAGGCCCTCCGGGGTGACCACGGACATACCGGTTCGAAGGCCGTGCTCACTGCCCCGATCGAGCTCGATGCGCTCGATGACCCGGCCGCCGGGCATTCCGATGACCCTGGCTGGGAGCATCTCGAATCGCTCCTCCGCCGGGAACGTGACGAGGCCGCGAAGGAGCTCTCTCAGGCGCTCGTTCTCCCGTCTGTGCTCGACGAGGGCGTCCCGCTCGTTCATGAGTTCCGCGGCGATTCGCCGCAGAGTTTCGTTTTCCTCGCGGACCCCGGCGACCTCGGCTGCGGCTGCGGCTATCCTCTTGAACGGTCCGAGCACGACGCCCGATACGACGCGTGAGCCCGCGTCCTTCGCGCCGGGCGGAAGAGCGAGGAGCACGAACGAAAGGGCGGCGCAGATGAGGAAGGTCGAGAGATCAGGGTTCCCGCGTAGGAGGCGGGTCAGTTGGGAGAGCATCCCGTTATCCTACCTCTTGGCGGACTTCATGAGGACGGGTTCGAAGTGTGAGATGTTCTCGAGTATCTTGCCGGTCCCGAGCACGGTGCAGGTCAGTGGGTTTTCCACCATGTTGATGGGGAGCTTGGTCTCTTCGCGCAGAAGTACGTCGAGGCCACGGAGGAGCGAGCCTCCCCCGGTCATGACGATCCCGCGATCGACGAGGTCCGCGGCCAGCTCCGGGGGTGTCTCTTCGAGCGTGAGCTTGAGCGCCTCAACGATGGCGGAGATGGGTTCCTGGAGCGCCTCGCGTATCTCCTCCGACGTGATCTTGAGCGTACGAGGAACACCTCCGACGAGGTCCCTGCCCTTGACGTTCGCCTCCATCTCTTCCTCGAGC
>JAUWRQ010000182.1 GCA_030610515.1 Candidatus Eiseniibacteriota bacterium
AGGAGCGAGCGCACTCCTTCCTGGAACCCGCCGTAGCCGTCGCGTATCTCGGACAGAAGCTGTCTCTTGTGTTCCGCTGCGTCCAGCTCACCCTCCAGCTTGGTCTTGTGCTCCCGCGCTCCCAGGAGGCTCTCCCTCGCACCGTCAAGCCGGGCGGTTCCCTGCTTGCGGGCAACGGTGGCGTCATGCGCCGCTCCACGGAGGCTCATCTCGGACTGGAGGGCCGTCAGGATAAGCTCTTCCTTCTCGGCAAGCGCTCTCCTGTTCTCCCCGATGCTGGTCTCGAGAGTGACGTGCTCCTCCATCAGACCATCGAGACGCGTCCTGTAGCTCTCGAGCTCGCCCTTGAGCCCCGCGGAACTCTCAAGGCCGGCGAGCCGCGTCTGTTTCTGGCCGTCCAGCAGATCTCTGAGCCTGCGGTACTCCTTCTCGATCTCGGACAGACCTTCAGTAACGGAGGCCAGCTCGCCGTCACGCTCGACGGCTCTCTCCGCGTCTCCGCTAATCTCGTCCTCGAGCCGCGCCGTCCTGCTGAGCGCGAGCGAGAGGCTGGCCCGTATATCGGTGAGTTCGGTGTCCAGCTCTGCGACCCTGCGCTCGGACGCGCTCCGCCTTTCGCTGCCAACCAGAAGCCCGTCCGCGAGTGAACGAACCCGGGCATCGAGCTCACCGATCTCTATCTCGAGACTGGCCAGCGCTTCTTCCTTGTCGTGCCGCTCGGTCCGCACACCCATGCCGTCGCGCTCGGACCTGGACAACACTCCGTCGCATTCGCCCATCGTCCCGCGAAGCTCGCTGATCCGTCCGGTCGACTCGCCCTTCCGCGTCTGCCACTCGGCGTAATCCCTCCGACCGAGTGCGATCTCCAGTTCCTTGAGGTCGTCCGTGTAACGCCGGTGCCGTCGTGCCTGTGCCAGCTGCCGTTTGAGGGACCGCACTTTCTTCTCGACCTCGCTGATGATGTCGGACACACGCTGCATGTCCGTCTCTGTCGCCGTGAGCTTGTTCAGCGCCGATCGCTTCCGGACCTTGTACTTCATGATCCCGGCGGCTTCCTCGAACATGAACCGGCGGTGGCCACTGGAATCCGAGAGGATGGAGTCGACCATCTTGCGCTCGATCAACGAGTAGGTTCGCGTGCCGACACCCGTGTCGAGGAACAGGTCCTGGATGTCCCTGAGGCGGCAAGGCGTCTTGTTGAGGAGATACTCGCTCTCGCCCGACCGGAAGACGCGGCGCCCGATGACAACCTCGGCGTAGTCGGTCGGCAGGTAGCCGGCGGAGTTATCGATGGTCAGCGCCACCTCGGCCATGCCGAGCCGGCGCCGCTGCTTAGTGCCATTGAAGATGACGTCGGCCATGCTGGCCCCACGCAGCTCCGAAGGACTCTGCTCACCCAGGACCCACCGAATGGCGTCAGCGACGTTGGTCTTCCCGCACCCGTTGGGTCCCACAACGCACGTCATGCCGGAACCAATCTCGAGACCCAGCTTGTGCGCGAAAGATTTGAACCCGAAGACGTCCAGCTTCTTGAGGTACACCGCCCCTCCTTACTCGCTACTCGTTGTCAGCGGCGCGTTCTATCCACGCACCTTCATACCCGAGAGTTTTGATTGTGTCAAGCACTTCGCGGGCTGCCGACAGCCTCGGATACCCGCCAGTCACCACGACCCGGAACCAGGTCCCTCTGTCCTTCACGTCCGTCGCCATCACCTCCGCACCGACACCTCGTTCGATCAGCTGTTCGGCCTCGACGATAGCCGCCCCTTCGTGACGGTGCGAGCTGACCATGATCCGATAGAGACCGCCGGGTCCCCTGATGACAGTGTCCCCATCGGGGCTCTCGAGTGTCGCGTCCAGATCGGACCCCTCGAGGCCGGCGGAGCCGATCTCCTCGCCGGGCGCCTCCAGCTCTACGTCAGACGTGATCTCGCCGGCCAGCGGGTCTCCCCCACCACCGGCCGTGTCTTCGCGGTCCGTGTTCTCACCCGTCGTTCCCGCTTCGAGCATATCGCCAGGACCTGCCTGCACATCTCCCACGGGTTCCGACGTCTGGCCTTCTGCCACGCGCTCGTGTCGCCTCCTGCTGGCATCGTCGAGCCGCGCGGTGATCCTGCGCTCTCCGTCGGCGAACCACCACAGCAGAGTTCCAATGGCGACGATTGCGAGCAGGGCCGCCGTGACCGCCCGACGGTTCGTAGCCCTCTTTCGGCGGCGCTCCGAGCCCCCAAGCATGACTGGCCTGTACTCCGCCCCGCCGGTTTCCGCGGCTCCCACCTCGGTCTCGTGGCCCCCGCGTTTAGGATGCTTCATCGTCGACTCCCGCGCCGGCGTCTTCCTGTCAGCGGACAGGACCACATCCGCCCGCGTCGTCCGCACAACCGGAGCAAGTTCCTCGGCCTCGTCAGGCTCTTCGGCGTCAGGTGTGTCGCTCTGCTCGCGGACCAGGATTCCAGTAGTTCTCACGCCGGCGGCACACGCAGCCAGAGATGCCAGGTCGGCCTCGGTCGCGGCGATGCATATGAGGGCGTCCAGCGTCCCAAGTGTCTTGCTCACATGAACCGGAGGCAGGAGCACAAGGACGAGCGCATCCTCGGCGAGTCCCCGGAGCAGCTTCGAGAATGCGTCCGCCTCAAAGACGCTGTCGACCGATAGCGGATGCGAACCTGTCGTGACCACGCTGACGCCCGGCGCAAGCGTGCGCCTGACGATCGCCTCGTCTGACACGCCGAACAGCACTGCGTCCACCAATCCCTCGTCCCGATCTTCGGCGAGCGCCTTCCCAAGGACGGGACTCTCCACCACCGCGTCGACGAGGACGACCGTCCTTCCTCTGTCGCCGAGCCACGCCGCTGCGTCCGCCGCGAACCCGGCGGCTTCAGACATGTCGATTCCGAAGATCCCGACCACGCCCTTCACGACAGCAAGCTCGCGCTCAAGATCCGGCATCCATCCCGCCAGAGCATCCCCAATCACCGGACGGACCAGCACCGCGTCACTGGTCCGACCCTTGCGCTCCAGACCGATGCCACCGGCGAGCGCGCCGGACTCACGCAAACGCTCGAGTTCTTCACTGGCCGCTCCGGATAGCGCTCTGAACTCCACGGCTACTTCTCCTTGAATGCGCCGAACAGGGCCGCGACCACCGCGGCGTCCTGACTCTCCTGGACCGTTCTCAGGTCGATGATGATCCGGTCTTCGTGGGTTCGGGCCACGACGGCAGGCGACGCTGTGAGCATCGCCGATGTGACAGAGCCCGCCGAGACGCCGCCTTGCAGCTCTATCTGAACTCCCATGCCGGGTATGACCCTCTCGGGGGCCGCACCTCCGCCCACGAGTCCTTCCACCTCCACTACCGATACCCGCACCCGGTCACCGAGCAAGGACCTCAGAGACCCGGCCATCTCGTCGGACCTCCGTGCCAGCGAATCGAGCGGCGCCATGATGGTCGACAACACGGGGACCGCGGTCTCGGCCTCGCCCATGAGGTAGCTTCGCAGAGTGGCTGATAGCGCGGCAAGGGTCAGCTTCCCGGGGCGAAGTGCCCGCATCAGCGGATTCGCTCTCATGCGGGAGATGGCGCTCTCTGTTCCCACGGCGAGCCCCGCCTGCGGGCCGACGAGTATCTTGTCGCCGCTGAACGTCGACACGGTAGCTCCCGCCGAAACGCTCTCCCTGACTGTCATCTCACCCGAGAGCCCCAGCTTCGCGGGATCGGCAAGGATGCCGCTCCCGAGGTCGTGTATGACGGGAATGCCGAAGTGCTCGCCGAGCGACGCCAGTTCCTTGAGCGAGACGCGTTCGACGAACCCTGATATCGAGTAGTTGCTCCAGTGAGCCGACAAGAGCGCGCCGGTACTGCTTCTGATAGCATCCCTGAAATCCGACACGTGTGTGCGATTCGTCGTGCCCACCTCGACCATGCGAGAGCCGCTCCGCTCGAAAACGTCCGGGAGCCTGAACGATCCGCCTATCTCAATGAGCTCACCCCGGGAGACGATGACCTCACGACCCGGAGCGAGCGTGTTCAGAACCAGGAGGACGGCGGCCGCGTTGTTGTTGACCAC
>JAUWRQ010000292.1 GCA_030610515.1 Candidatus Eiseniibacteriota bacterium
GCGCTACCGATGCACGTGCAGGCGAACCGCCGCAGGGTAACGGCAGCGACCCCCTCATTGTGGTGGCGCCTGATGAGGTGGAGCGCGCGAGGACAAGCGGTGTTCCCCCCGCCGCCACGGAGACAGCGACGCCACCGGGGCGCCTCCTCGCGCCGCGCGAAAACGAAGCCGCCTCTGAAGATGGCGCTCCGGCACGCGCGGACAGCGGCGTGCTCGAGCTGCACAATCTCTCCGTCTGGGATTCACCGGACGGTTCGCCATACGTCTACCTTTCGTTCACTCCGATCTCGGTGGAGTCCTTCCTCGGAGAGGTGCCCTCCAGGCGCGCGGTGGTGGAAGGTGAGGAGGTCGAGGTGGCGGACGTCGCGCCGGTTCTGGATGAGGCCCATGTGGGCGTCGAGCTGGACGGAGAGCCTGCCATCGTGTCGACGCTGCAGTGGTACTACGCGGGGTACGGCGACCTGGGCGGAGCCGACATGAAGTACATGCCGGTCTGTCTGATCCGGGTCGTGCGACCGGAGCTTTCGGCCGGGGAGCACGGGCTCAGCGTGAGAATCGAGGATGTCGGCACCGTCGCCGTTGGTGAAGGGTGCGCGACGTTCCAGTGCAGGTCCGGGAGTGGCCAACTCTAGGGAGGAACGGATGAGGGGACGGACGTGCGGACGAGTACTTGTTGCGGCGCTTGTGTTCACGCTTGTGTCGGCGGTGTCGGCCGGCGCAGCCGCGGACATCACTGATCCCTACGAGGTGCTCGCCAGGCACTACGAGGCTCTGGGAGGGCTGGACAGACTCAAGGAAGAGGGTTCCCTCCACTTCGCTGCTGACTTCTCGATGACCGGGCTCAGCGGGACCGTGGAGCACTGGGAGATCAAGCCAGACCAGAGTCGGACGGAGATCGACCTGGAGGTGTTCAGGCAGACCACGGGTGATGACGGGGCGATCGCTTGGGAGGTCGGCCCTAACGGCAAGCTTCGGATCGAGCAGGATCCGAACGCGCTGGCGCGCCGGGAGGTCGGCGTGATGCTCGCCCGCTTCGAACATCTTGATCCGGGCTCCGATGTGTTTGCGGTGACGCTCTCGGGAGTCGAGCAGGTTGAAGGCGAGGACTGCTACGTAGTCAGCATCGCTAGCGAGTTGGATCACATCGAGCGGGTTTGGTACATCGAAGTCGATGGCTTCCTCCTGAGAAAGTCAGAGGACATACAACCGGACATGCAGCAGCACGTGCTCCACTCGGACTACCGAGAGGTCAATGGTGTGCTTCACGCGTTCAGGCAGGACATCGAGGTGCTGCCCATTGGGCAGAAGCAAACGATGGTGACCACCCTCCTCGAGACCAACGTCGACATCGACCCCGATCTGTTCCGACCGCCGTCAGATGACGCGCGTGATTTCATCTTCACCGAGGGAGGTAGTCACGCAGATGTGGCGTGCCAATACATCGAGAGGCACATCTTTCTTCCCGTGACCGTTGCCTGCAAGGAGGCGCTGTGGGTGCTGGACAGCGGTGCGAGCATGTCGGTCATAGACCGCGAGTACGCTGAGGGTCTTGGGCTCGAGGTGAGCGGCGAGCTAAAGGGCCAGGGCGCGGGCAACACGGTGGACGTGGCGTTCACGACGCTCCCCCCGTTCGGCATTGAAGGCATCAGGTTCGAGGAGCAGCAGATCGCCGTCATCGAGCTTGTGGGCCTCTTTCGCAGAATCTCCGGCATCGAGGTCGCGGGCATTCTGGGATACGACTTTCTCTCGAGGTTCGTGACCAGAGTCGATTACTCGAACGAGCTGCTGACGTTCTACGACCCGTCTGAGTTCGAATACGAGGGCGACGGCGCCGTGCTGGAAGCCCCCCTGAACGGCAACCTGTTCTCCGTGGATGCGACGGTCGACGGGGTCCACGGCGGACGTTGGATGCTGGACCTCGGCGCAGGAGGTGTGACGTTCCACGCGCCGTACGCGAAGGAGCACGACCTGGGCAGCAGGGAGGGTGTGTATGGGGTAGGTTTCGGGGCCGGCGGCAGGATCATGCACCACATGTCCCGGTACGAAACGATCGAGTTCGGCGGTCATACCCTCGAGAACCCCCACATCTCCATGGCCGCGTACACCGAGCAGACCGGCGCCTTCTCGAGTGGAGAGACGACGGGCAACCTGGGGAACACCCTGTTCAGGCACTTCGTTCTCTACCTCGACTACGAGAAACAGCAGGTCATCGTCGAGAAGGGAGATGACTTCGGGACCGAGTTCCCGTGGGACCGGAGCGGGCTTCAGCTCTGGCGTCCGGACGAAGCGGTGGTGGTGCTCTACGTCTCACCGGACACGCCGGCCGATGAAGCCGGATTCGAGGAAGATGACGTCGTGCTCACGATCAACGGCATCGACGTCGAGCACTTCGGAGGACTCCTTGAGCTCCGTGCGATGTTCCGCGAGGAACCGGGAACGGAGTACCTTTTCGAGGTCGAGCGCGACGGGAAGCGGGAAGAACTGAAGCTGGTTCTCCGAAATCTGTTCTAGCCGGAACACGAGCTCGGAACACTGGGACCGAAGACGGACCCACCGAACACGGACCCGGAACACGCAAAGCGGGGAGCCCTCTCAGGCTCCCCGCTCTCAGCTCGTATCCGCTGGGGCGCTAGTGGATCAGTAGCACCTTCTGCGATGCCGCGCCGGCGTCCGCGACCAGGCGCGCGAAGTATACGCCCGAGGCCACCGGTGCGCCGCCCGCGCCCGTTCCGTTCCAGGTCACTTCGTGCGTCCCGGCCAGGGCCTCCCGGTCCACGAGCGTAGCGACCCTCCTGCCCGCTACGTCGAACACCGCAAGCACGACGTGTCCAGCGGTGGGCACCGAGAAGGTCAGCCGCACGTCACCTCCGACGGGATCAATCGGAGCGCTGAGCGCCAGTGTGATGGGAGCAGCATCCTGAGGAAC
>JAUWRQ010000115.1 GCA_030610515.1 Candidatus Eiseniibacteriota bacterium
AGGGGCGCGGACAGCCGCTGTTCTCCTGTGACGAACCCCGGGGTCTCGTACTCGACGCCGTCCAGAGTCAGCCTCGCGTGCGCCACGTCCGAGTGAAGGAGCGACTGGCGAACGAGCTCCACAATCTGCCGCAGCGTCTCTTCCAGTGAGAGATCCTGACGCGTCGAGAGTCTCGTGATGCCGAAGAGGCACGTCAGCTCGTTCACGCGTTCGCGGAGTTCGCTCTGAGTCCCGTGATGCGCGAGACCCACACTCAGGCTCTCCCCCGCCAGCTCGTACAGCTCGATCTCGGATGCGGTGAACCGGTTCGGTCGGTGACTCCTGCAGGTGAGCAGCCCGACGTTGTGGCCTCCGGCGGACAGGGGGATCATCGCGATCGACCGATAGCCGCCGGCGCCGCGCAGATCGTACCGTCTCTCTCGCCCGCCGAATCTCGGTGTGAAGGACAACGGCCGGGTGGTGTCCGGAGTCCAGAATGTCCCGTTCGCCGTGAAGAACGGCGCCGCGGGATCGAAGAGCCGCAGGATCACGTCACGGCTGAGAGACTCCAGGCTCGCGGCCGGGGCGTTCTCGTCGGGTTCTGTGTCTCGGTCGGGGGATGGACATTCGACGACTTCGTAGGCGACGCTCTCGTCGGGGCGGACTGTGATCTCGTGCCTCGTGCACCTGTCGCCCTGCGACAGCAGGACCTCGATCGAGTCGCAGCCGGTGAAATCGGCGAGCGCCTTGCAGACAAACCGCATGAACCGGACGGTCGTCCTGGCTCTTCCGGCGAACCTCAGTATGCGTTGGGAGAGAACCCAGAAGTCGGCGGGCAGCTTGCCAGTCGCTTCGCCATTCGGCGGCTGATCTGAGGCATTCGAGTCCACGGTCTCTTCACCCCACGCCGTGCGGCGCGTCGGGAGCGGCGTGCTTGCGGATCCTCGAGCCCACGCACGGATCTACACTGGGGCCGAGTGCGCGTCACGGGATCTCGCTCCTTCATCCGTTGCGCCCCCACAGGGTATCGCAGACGCCGTGCCTCCGCAACCACGGGTTGATCACCGATGCTGGAGGCGGTGTCGACGAGCCCGCCCGAAATGACCAGCTCGCGCTCCACCGTCAGGGAGTTCGGCCCCGTCTCGTACGTTGCGCGATACGCGCAGTCGCCGAAGCGGTACTCGCAGGACTCCGGAACCGCGATCGGGACAAGACCCTCGGGGTACGTCAGGATCGCCCTCACGACGTCGCATCGCTCGAGGCCGCGGAGGTCGACAGGGCTCTCTCGCTCCTTCTTCGCGACGATCCCGCCGAACGCATCCTGCAGCTCGCCGCCCGACGGCACCGTTCCCGAGAGGATGTTACCGGTCGAGGCAAAGAGCCCCGGGATCTCGAAGCTGAAATCGTACACCAGCGGCTCCGCGGCGTCTTCCTCTCCTGAGACCTCGAGGGACAGGAGCTCCGCGCCCGGGTACTTCGACGCGAGTCCCGCCAGCACCTCGTCCTCCAGGTCCTCCTGAGAAGTCGACTGCAGGTGACTTCGCCGCGAGCTCGTCGCGTCTATGCGCGTGTACGACATCTGCCTCTCGACAGTCGCATCGCCGTCTCTGGTGAGCACGACCGCTGTCTCCACGATCCGCGGGTGCTCGCACGCGTCCGCCTCAGGGATCAGAGAAAGATCCGACTCCCCGTGCTTCGCGACGAGCGCCAGCGCACCGGACAGGGGACCCGGGATCTGGCCGGGATCCGGGAACCGCACGGTCGGGTCGTACCACCGCTCGCCGCCGTCGGGGAGCTCGCGGCAGACGAGAACGTGCTCGAACCGCGGCGATGGAAGGAACGCCTCCGACGCGTCCGTGTTGGGCGTAACGAGCGCAGGGTAGCAGCCCCCGATGCCCGCCGCATCGAGGAGCGCGATCATGAGGATGCACTTGTCCTTGCAGTCACCGAACCGGTCGCGCAGCACCTCGTCCGCTTCGCGGGGAACGTGGGCGCTCTGGTAGAACGGGATGAACTGATACGTGATGTCGCCCGAAACGAAGCGGAAGACGTTCCCGATCTTCTCTTCGTCGGTGGCGGCCCCCTCGGTGAGCTCGGCAGACTTCTTCCGCACGCTCCTCGTCACCTCGGCCTGACCTCTCGACACATCCTCGTACCACTCCGCGACCTTCGACCAGCTCTCGATCGACGAGACGTCGAGCCAGGGGAGATACGACCTCGCCGGCGGGGAGCCGAGCTCGCGACCCGTCCGCGGCGGGTTCCGGAGGAGCCACTCCTGGCTCTCGTAGCCGTCCTCGAGCGTCTGTGCGGTGTAGACGATTGCCTCGGAGTAGCCTTCCCTGTTGTGCAACCTGGTCTGCGCGGCCGTGCCCGCGGGAGCAATCAAGGTGTACGACGACTCCAGACACGGGTCCCGGAAGGAGAAGTGGTGGTAATCCCAGAAGTTCCCGGAGAGCGCGCCGGAGACGAACGCCGTCGACTGGTAGTGCAGGAACAACAGGTCGTCGACTTCGACGTTCGAGAAGATGACCCTCGAGCCCATTGTCTCGGCCTCGTACTCCATGCCGTCCGGCTTGATGGTCTTCCGCTCGATGAACACGAGATCGCTCGCGTGCGGATTCACGCTCACGTTGAAGTTCTCCCACCGCCGGATGCCTTCCTCGTTCAGGATCTGCACGGCAATGATGTAGTCGAGAACGCTCGCGTGGGCGTCGTAGACGAGCCGCCGTTTCCTCTCCATGAGCACGAGGGCGTCGTCGCCCTCGTACTTCGCGGGGTCGACCCTCATCTTCTCGACCGCGTCGACGGTCGGATCGGGCATGAACGTGCGGTAGGACGGCCTCCCCCTGAGCGAGCGGATCTTGTCCCGGATCTCGAAGCTCCCGGGATCGATGGCCAGCGCCTCCTCGAGCGCGTCGGCGGCCCTCGAGTTGCTGTACGCCCGGAACCAGCGCTCGACTCCGTCCTGGTTCTGGAGCGTGATGACTCTCGTCGGGGAGTCCCCGTCCGGCCACATCATCTCAAGTTCCTCGTCCGTGAGGGTCCTCTCACCGTCGGGGAACAGCGTGTAGATGGCCGAGTCGTCGAAGTCGTACCCGTTCTCGAGGAACAGCGAGAGGTAGTAGATGAGCGCGATGCTCTGGGGGAAGCTCTTCAGGCACTCGTTGACGGTCTCCCACGCCTTCTCCAGCTTGTCCTGAGCGAGGAGCGACCCGACGTAGCTCACCCAGAGGTACTCGGTGTCCGGGGCGAGATCCAGAAACCGCTTCAGTTCCTTCTCGACCTCCGCGTGGTCTTCCTCCTCCGCACTCTCGAAGTACCTCACGGCCCTGGCGCTCAGGACCGGCATGCGCTTGACCATCTTCTTGTTCTGCCGCTTCTCCTCAGCCGCAAGTCCGCGGGCGCTCGCGTAGCGGGCGAGGTAGTAGTATCCCAGCGGCTCGTCCCGGAGTTCCTTCGTCATCTTCTCGGCGGCGTCCCGGAGCTCCTCGAGCTTCTGCTCCTCGAGCAGGCATTCGAGTCTCAGCTCGAGAGCTTCGCGACAGGAAGGCGCGCGAAGAAGCACGACCTCCGCCGCCGAGCGGGCGATCTCGTAGCGCTTCTTGTCGAAGTCCTTCCGCGCCAGGTGGAGCGTCGCCGGAGCCAGTTCCGGCTCGAGCTCAGCAGCGAGCGACATGAACTGCTCGAATTCGTCTTCCTCGTCAGCCGCGCCGTAGGTGGCGGCAACCGCGAGGAGCATGAGCGCAGAGCCCGGATGGCGCTCGGCCACACGCTCGCAGAGCGCGGTGGTGCTGTCTGGCCTGGCGTACATCCTCATCCGGTGGAGGTTCCAGAACTCCGCCTCCGCGTCGTCCGGTGAGGAGGCCATGCGCGCGTCGATGTCGCGGAGGAACGAGGCCTCGACCGGGCGGGGATTCAGATCGTGCCGCGGGACCTCCACGAGCTTCGCGCTCGAATCGAACGAGATGCCCTTCACCCGGGAACCGTCGATCTCAGAGATCGCGCACGTCACGTAGTCCATGTCGTCCCGTTTCGACAGCTTGAAAGCGAAGAGGTTCTTCCCGGAGGGCAGGTCCACGTGCCACTGCAGCACCTCATCCCCTCCCGCGTGCCTGCTCCCCTCCCCGACGAGAACTTCGTTGATGCGGAACTCCATATCGCCGGAGTAGCCGACCGAAATGAGATAGGTGCCGGCCTTCTTGATCTCGGCAACCGTCCGCAGGTAGGCCGTCGTGTTCCGGCTCTGATGGAAGTACTCGCTCGGGCTGATCGCGCGACTCAGGGAGACGAGTCTCGGCGTGAACCAGGTGATGCTCTGCCCGAACTTCCCCGTGTACGGGGCACGCGTCGGGAACTTCGTGTCCGCGTGGTCCTTCCCGTGACCCGACCCGGAGGTGTTATCGAACGGACCCAGGAGATACCAGCGGTCGATCCGGTTCAGCTCCTCCCCCAGCTTCTTCGCCGTCCGCCCCTCACCCGCGAGGAGGGCGTAGTCCGATGCCAACGCCTTGTACACCCGACGATCGACCGGCGCGAGGTTCTTGCCGCGACCGAGGTTCCTCGAATAGTCGAAGAGCGTCTCGTGGTACTCGCGAGAGTTCAGCTCCGAGTAGAGCCGCGCAACCTCGGGGACGAAGAAGTCGTAGGGACTCACCGGGACCTTCCGCGCGTACGTCGTGAGCTCGTCGTGGAAGGGGTCGTCCTTGCCCCGCGCCAGGAGGGCGAGGATGAGCCCCCGGCGAGCAGAGCCCTCGTCCCCTCCGGCCGAGATGGCCGCGCGGAAGAAGCGCTCGGCCTCGGTGAACTCATTCGTCCAGAGGGCTTCCCAGCCGGACGACAGGGGGTTCCCGGACTCCTCGGCGACTGCGCCGGCGGCGCAGACTGCTATCAGGACGGCGCAGGCGAAGAGCGTCGGGATCGCGCGGTGACCTCGGGCCATGGGACATGCCCTCCCTGTCGTCGAGCAAGTGGACGCTGCTACCAGCCGCGGGCGTGCGCTCCGGCAGCCCGGACTGCTCGGTCAGCAGCAGGAGCGAGAACCGATGACGGCACTCCGAACAGAAGCGATGTAGTGGCAACGTGATGCTAGCGAAGATGCGGGGAAATACCAAGTGGAACTACTATCGCGGAGGGGAATGCACTCCGTCCATCGAATTCCAGCGCGGGCTAGCGCGTGGACGGGGAACTCATCCGACCTCCGACGGCGCTCGGGCTGGTGAAGCCGCCGCCCTCCTCCCTTCGTCCACGTCGACCCGCGAGAGGATGATCGCGCCGGCGACGAAGAACACGACGAGCACGATGATGCTCGCCCGGCTCGTGCCGGTGAGCTG
>JAUWRQ010000050.1 GCA_030610515.1 Candidatus Eiseniibacteriota bacterium
CGCGCCGTCGAGCCGCTCGGCGGGCCAGGTTCCCCACCAACCGATAACACCCACCGGCCTGCCGGCGTCTGAGAGCGCCGTCCAGAGGGTTCCCACCGTTCGTTCCTCGGGAACCAGGGGCGCCTCGACAACGTCGCCCCTATGCGAGATCTTCGTGCCCCCGATGCCCTGCTTCTCTGGAGTCACCCCGGTCACGAGCGAAGTCCACACAATGCGCGGGTCGACTCCCTTGCCGAGCGTCTCGAACTCTCCCACGGCTCCCTCGGAAAAGAGCGCCGTCAGGTTCGGGAGCCTGTCTTCGGACGAAAGCCGCTCCACGATCGACAGGTCGAGTCCCTCGACGCCCACGACCAGGAGAGACAGCGTGCCGGCCCTGGCGTCCACGGCAGGCCCAGCCTCTTCGGCCACCGGAACTCTCTTCGACAGGAAGACCGCTGCCGAAGCAACCAGGATAACGGCCACGAGCACCATCAGGAGTCTGTCTGTTCTCATGCGGGCCCTCCGAAAGCGTTCTACTCGATGTACCCGAGCGAACGGAGTCGCTCCTTGATCTCATCATCCACGGGAGACTCGATGGGCTCCTCGGAACCGTCGTCCGAGCCGTCGGGGCTCACTGCCTCGTAGGTTGCGACGGCGGCGACCTCGTGCGCCGACAGGAATCCCGCGTCGAGCGACTCGGTCAGGACGCGCCCGTCCATGTCCTCCGCGACGGGCAGTCCGTAGAGCGTCAGAATGGTGGGCGCTATGTCCAGCACGCTCGGGTCATCGAGCTCCCGTCCCCCGACTATGTCCTTCCCCCAAAGCACGATGAAGCCGGTCGGGTCGTGCATGGCGATGCCTATCGCGTACGAGTCCCCTCGCGGCTTTGGGCCGGAGTGACCGTGATCCGAAGTGACGATGACCGTCGTGTTCTCATCGGCGAGTTCCAAGAACTCGCCCAGCACGCGATCGGCGTCGTCGTAATATCGCTCGATTACCTCGCCGAACAGCTCGGTCTCACGGTCGCTCACGGGAGCGCCGGTGCCCGGAAACGCGTCCACCCAGAAGTGATGGCACACGCCGTCGATGCCGCTCATGTAGACGGCGGTCAGGTCCGTCGGCCGGGAGCGGGCCATGCGCAAGCCTATCGCGCGCGACGTCTCGTCAACCGAGATGCAATTCCTGAGCGCCTTGACGCGCGCGTCGAACGGAGGCCCCGGCGGGACGTCTCCGGTCAGGAACCCGGCGACCCGCTCGTCCGCCACATCGTCGGCCCTGACGACCATCCCCATGATCTCTGAGGCCAGCTCCGGGGGATACGTCGTCGCCTCCTGCTCGCGGCCGGCCTGTTTCCAATCGAACTTGATGTAGTCGGAAACGAGGTAACCGTTGACCGGTTCCGCGGGCCACGTCACGAGCCACATCACGACACCGACCGTGCGTCCGTTCTCACCGAGGATATCCCACAGCGTTCTCGCTTCGCGGAAGTTCGCGGTGAGAATCGCGCCCTCGCGACGTGAGCCTACCTTCGTCGTGAACCCCGTTATGCCGTGCTTCTCCGGCACCTTGCCCGTCGCGATGCTCGTCCAGATCATCGGCGACTCGAGGAACTCGAGAGAGCGCAACTCTCCCCAAGCCCCCTCGTCGATGAGTCTCGAGAAGTTCGGAAGCCTCCCTGACTCCATCATGGGACCCATGACGTCCCACTCGAGTCCGTCGATTCCGAGAAGCAACATCTTGCGCTCGACGGGCTCCGTTGCCACGGGAGTGCAGGAAACGACGAGCGCCGCGACCGTCGCAAGGACTGCCACCGCGATGAAACCGGTCCTAGCTCTCATCGAAGCTCCCTTCAGGTGTCTCGTAGGTGTCTATGGACCTCACGGGATGGTCTGCGAGGAACGACTCGGTCACCGCGTCAGTGATGGGTTCCCCGTCCATGTCGGCGGCGACGGGCAGTCCGAAGAGAGTCAGGATGGTGGGCGTGATGTCGCGAACGCTCTGTTCGTCGATCCGCACGCCCCGGCGCACGTCGTCACCCGCCATCACGAGTATGCCGACCGGACCGTGATCCCTGATCCCGCCGGGACGCCTTCCCGGCTTCGGGCCCTCGAATCCGTGGTCGGAGCAGACGATGACCGTTCCGCCGTCGCCGAAGTCGGAGAGCAGTTGCCCCAGCATCTCGTCGGCGTACTCGTAGTAGCGCTCGACGGTCCTCGCGAACGCGGCCTCCTCCGATCGTGAGACCGCAAACCCCACCTTGCCTCTGTGCGCGGCCGCCCAAAACTTGTGGCTTGCCGTGTCGACGCCTCTCAGATAGACGAACGTCGCGTCGGGACGACGCCTCGTCATGAGATGTCTCGCCGCCGCGAGGAACGTCCGATCCCCCGCGTGCAGCCCCTTCAGGGCCTCGACCGTCGCGTCTATGCTGGAGAGCCCGTTCATCTCAACGAGCATTTCCTCGAGCGGCAGCCCCTGGATCTCTTCGGGCGACATGACCGTGTCGAGGTCCGCGAATCTGGCCACGTCTTCCTTGGTCACGCCGTCGGGCGAAAGCCTCAGGGGCTCGATCTCCTCGAGGAGCTCATCCGGATACGTCAGGTGTTCCGGAAGCGGCCGCCCGGGCTTCGGCCCGTGGCGGAAATAGTCCGTGACCATGCTCCCGTTGACCGGTTCGGCGGGCCAGCTGATGAGCCATCCAACAACCGCGACGGTCCAACCCTCGCTGCCGAGGATGTCCCAGACGGTTCGCGCCGTCCGAGTGTTGCTCGTCATGAGCCTGCCGCTCCCGGAGTCCACGTAGTCGCCGATGCCGTGCTTGCGAGGGAGCTTCCCGGTCGCAATCGTCGTCCATATGGTCGGCGACTTCTCCTTCGGCTCGAGCGAGCGCAGACCGCACGACGCACCCTCGTCAATGAGCCGCGCCAGATTCGGAAGCCGACCCTCGGCGATCATGGGCTCGATGACGCTCCACTCCGCGCCGTCTATGCCCACGAGCAGGAGCCTCCTCCCGACCCTTCCACTCTGTCCGCAGCCCTGCCCGGCGACAAGCACGGCGATCGCCATGACGAGTGCCACAAGGGTCACGGGTCGCAGCAGGCGCTCTCTGACGAGCGCTACGAGGGCCGCGCGTGGCGTCAGACGCTCTCTGACGAGCGCTACGAGAGCCGCGCGTGACCCGCGCCCGGGACGCTCGCTCACGTTCACCGCGCTTGGTGGGAACTCGTACGGGTTCACTCGATGTACCCCAGCGATTTCAGCCTCTCCAGGATCTCGTCATCCACGGGGGACTCCACGGGCTCCGCGTCGGTCGGCTCCCGCACCGCTTCTCCCGTCTCGTACGTATCTGTGAATCGTATCGGATGGCGCCTGAGCTGCTCCTCGGAGATGAGATCTTCGAGGACGAATCCGTCCATGTCTCTACCGACCGGCTCTCCGAGGAGCGCGAGCACGGTTGGAGTCATGTCGAAGACGCTCGCGTCGCTCAGGACGGCGCCGGGTCTGATGCCGGGACCGGCGGCAACGAGGACGCCGACCGGGCGGTGCATCCAGATCCCGAGCTTGAGTCCGCTCGGCAACCGATAAGGCCCGCGGAATCCGTGGTCGGAGCACAGGATGATCGTGGAATCGTCGTCCACGCGGTCCAGTATCTCCCCGATCAGGACGTCCATCCTCTCGTAGTAGCGGGGGATCACGTCCGAGCACGCTTCCACGACATCTGGGTCCATCAGCACGTCCAGGCTGGTCGGATCCATGGGACCCCAGAAAAAGTGCGACGAGACGTCCACGCCGTTCAGGTAGACGGCGAAGAAATCCGGCTGCTCGCGGGAATCGAGCAGATACCTAGCTACCCCGCGAACGGTCTCGTCGTTACCGTAGATGTCGCGGAACGTGAGCACCGCACTCTGAAGGGATCGCGAAAGATCGTCGCTCAGGATGTCGCCGTTGAAGAACGGGGTGAACTCCGCGTCCTCCACATCGGCTATGGGCCTGGCGTGTGGAGCAAGCTCCGCGTGCAGCTCGTCGGGGTAGGTGACCTCGGGGACCGGACTGAACCCATCCTCCGGCCGGTAGACGATCCTGTCGGTGACGTTGTAGCCGTTCACCGGTCTAGCCGGCCACGATACCATCCAGTTGACGACGCCGACCGTGTAGCCCTTCTCGGACAGGATGTCCCAGATGGCCCTGGCTCGCCAGCCGTTGGAGTTGAAAAGCGGCGCCTCGTCCATTCCCCGCACGAAGTCGGAGATGCCGTGCTTCCGCGGTCCCTTACCGGTGGCGATGGTCGTCCAGATGATGGGCGATTTCATGACGGGTTCCAGCGAACGAAGATCGGCGCGGACGCCCCGCTCGATGAGCCCCGCGATGTTGGGAAGCTTGCCCTCCTCGAGAAGAGGGTCGGCGATCCGCCAATCCATGCCGTCGATACCCAGCACCACCACCTTGCTGACCGGGATTCCCCCGTCCCCTCCGCATCCCCCGGCGCACGCCGCTACCACCGACGCAAGCGCGAGGGCGGCAACCAACCGGCGAGCGCGAACCGTTCTCGGATGTCCTGGCATCGGTGTTCTCGCGACCTCCGCCTTAGCGCCACAGCACTCGTTCAACGTCTCATTCGCCCGGAGCGCGTGCCGCGCTCGCGCGTCACTCCGTCTCCTCTCCCTCGAGCACGACACGACCGAAGTCGGCCATCCGGAAGAAGAGCTCCCTGACCGCGGACAAGAGACCGAGCCTCGCGCTTCGCGCGAACTCGTCGTCCACCATGACCATCACGTCGTCGAAAAACGTGTCGATCGCCCCGCGCAGAGAGAGCAGACCCGACACCCCGCCGTCGAGATCGGAGCGTGCGATCGCGTCGTCCACCTCGGTAGCCACGCGGGCCCGCTCGCGCTCGAGCGCCACGGCCGACGGTTCCACGAGCTTCCCGGGAGCGTGTTCGTACCCGCTCTGACCTTTCAGGATATTGCTCACCCGTCGGATGCTCACGACGAGCCCTTCGAAATCCGCGTTCTCCCGGAAATGCGTGAGCGCCGTGAGACGTGGCCGCACTCCGGAGAGATCGCGGAGCGACGTCTCGAGCACGGCGTCCACCAGATCGTAGCTGAACCCCACGTCTATGTAGAAGGCGCGGGCGCGACCCCGCACGAATCCGAGCACCGAGTCGATGAGCTCTGAGGCCGTCCCGGCGGCCCCGTGACCCTCGGCCGCCGCGAGCAGAAGCTCGTCGAGGGGGAGGGCCAGGCCCTTCTCGTCTATCATGCGGACCAGGCCGATGGCCTGCCGCCTCAGGGCGTACGGGTCCTGAGACCCGGTGGGCACGAGCCCCGCCGAGAAACAGCCGACGATCGAGTCGGCTCTGTCCGCGATACTCACGATGGTTCCCGCATCAGTCGAGGGCAAGTCGTCGCCGGCGAAGCGAGGAAGGTAATGCTCGTAGATGGCCGTACCTACGGCTGAGGGCTCCCCCGAAGCGGCCGCGTACTCGCGCCCCATCGTCCCCTGGAGCTCGGTGAACTCCTTCCCGTCCCTCACCATCTCCGTCACGAGGTCGGCCTTCGCCAGGCGCGCCGCGCGCGCGGCCACGTCGCCCTCGGGACTCCCGAGGCGCTCCGCGAGCAGGCGCGCGAGTCTCTCGAGGCGCTCGGTCTTGTCGAAAAGCGACCCCAGGCCTTCGAGCCAGACCACGTTACGCAGAGCCTCCACCTTGTCCGAGAGTGGGGTCCTCGTATCCTCCACCCAGTAGAACGCGGCGTCGTCCAGGCGCGACTCGAGCACTCGCTCGTTGCCTCCACGTATCGCCGCGATGTGGTCGGGCGGCGCGTTGGCCACGCAGAGGAAGTTCGGAAGAAGCGATCCGTCGTCTGATTCCACAGCGAAGTAGCGCTGGTGCCCCTTCATCGCCGCGACGACGACGTCCCTGGGAAGTTCAAGGAACCGCTCGTCGAATCGCCCGACGAAGATCGTCGGGTACTCGACGAGGAACGTCACCTCGTCCAGGAGTTCCTCGTCGGCGACGGCTCTCCCTCCACACTTCGCCGTCGCGGTCCGCTCGAGCGCCTTCGCGATGAAGGCCTTGCGACGCTCGTGGTCGACGATGACCATGTTGTCCGCGAGCACGCTCTCGTAATCGGCAGCACCCAACACCGTGTGTGGCCCCGGCGAGTGGAACCTGAGGCCCTCGGTCTCGTTGCCCGCCCTAACGCCCGCGTACTCCATGTCGAGCACGTTCTCGCCGAGCATGGCGACCAGCCAGCGGATCGGCCGCGCGAATCTCGTGCCGGCGCCCCAGCGCATCGTCTTGGGGAACGTGATCGAGTCGGTGGCCGCGCGCAGGCAGTCGGGAAGTACGTCCGCCGCTGGACGACCCTCATCGAGGATCGTGACCTGTACGTAGTCATCGACGACGGTGAGCTTCGAGACGTCGACGCCCTGGGACTTGGCGAACCCCGTGGCGGCCTTCGTCGGTGCGCCGTCGTCCCCGAACGCTATCTTGGCCGGAGGCCCCGTCACGACCCGCTCGAGCTCCTCCTGCGAGTCGGCTAGGTTCGTCACGATGACGGCGAGCCTCCTGGGTGTGGCAAGCACGCGAATCGAGTCGAACTCGAGCCGCGCGGCGGTGAGGCTCTCGGCGACGCCTCTCCCGAGTCCTTCGATGGCTCGGGGAACGTAGGGGGCGGGAAGCTCCTCCACGCCGATCTCGAAGAGAAGGTCCCTAGGCATCGGCGCCTCCTCTCCCACCGGGCATGAGTGGGAACCCGAGTTCCTCTCGTTGCTTCATGTAGAGGGTGGCGGCCTTCCGCGCGAGCTTTCTGACGCGCGCGATGTAGCCGGTCCGCTCGGAGACGCTGATGGCGCCTCTGGCGTCCAGAACGTTGAACGTGTGGGAGCACTTGAGGACGAGGTCGTAGCCGGGCGCCAGGAGCCCCTTGCCGAGCAGCCGAGCCGCCTCCGACTCGTACTTGTCGAACAGCTCCCGGTGAAAGGCGACGTCCGCCTCCTCGAAGTTGAACTTCGAGAACTCGATCTCGTATTGCTTCTGGAGCTCGCCGAACTTGATCCCGGGA
>JAUWRQ010000161.1 GCA_030610515.1 Candidatus Eiseniibacteriota bacterium
CCCGATCATCCAGCTCCGCTTCTTCACGCCGAACTCATCGAGGATGGTCGGCGCCATGTCGAAGAGCGCCGGCTCCTCGTGCAGGACCGGCTTGTTCGCGAACAGGACTCCGGGGACGTGACGATAATCGACGCAGTGGTCGCCGCTCCACTTGTTCGTGTTGTCGGTGATGAGACCCGTCGGTATCTTGCCGGTCGCAGCCGCGTCCGAACCTCTGTAGCCCCACCCGTAGCCGACGACGATGTCCGGCGCGGTCGCGACGTACGGGCCGTGATAGAACTCCCTGGTCTTGTACGCCTTGACGACGGCCTGGTGTCCCGTCTTCGGGTCGATCACGGTCTCGAGCTTCGCCGCGATCTCACCGATGAGCTCGTCGGCCTCGCGTCCGGGCGCCACGATGCCCTGACCCTCGCGGCCCTTCAGGTTCAGATAGAGACTGTTGATGCCGAACCCGTAGGCGCGCGTCTGCGTCCAGTCGACTCCGAAGAGCCACTCGACGTCCGACGGGCGGACGCCGGGCTTCAACGCCAGGTATCCCTCGTCGTAGAGCCACCGGTTCAGGTGGAATTCGCGGTAGAACGGCGCGAACCCGTGGTCCGACAGGATGATGACCGTCGTGCTGTCGTCAACCTGATGGAGCGCACTCGCGACGACGCCGTCGAACTTGATGTAGAGCTTCTCCAGGAAGTCGGCGAACTCAGGATCGTTCTCAGGATCGTATGCCGGATGCGACGAGTCCATGCATCGCCACATGGCGTGCGTCGACTGGTCGAGCGACCCGAAGTAGAAATAGAGGAGACCTTCCTCGTGCCGCGCGAGTTCGTGCCTGAAGCACGCCAGGCGCTCGTCGAAAACGACCGTCGACTGCTTCACGAACTCCTCGTTCCCGAAGATCCCGTACTCCAGCGCCTTCGTATCCTCCGGCATGTTCTGCGTGTAGAAGTGCCCCACCGCGTCGACGAGCTCTGCGCCGTATTCCGGCGGGTCCGTGATCGGAAGCACCTGATCGGCGGGGTTGATCTGTATCGGAGTCACGTACATCTCGAACTCGGGATGCGCGGACTTGAGATAGAACCGCGCGATGCCCGAGACGTTCACCATGGCCGGAACCATCCCGAAGTCGAGTTCGACCCACTCGCTGAACTCGCCCTCCTTAAGGAAGACCTCCTCCTCCCCGATGACGAGCTTCGCGACAGGATTCTCGGGGTCCACGAAGACCTCGAAACCCAAGCCGACCTTCTTCTCCTGGTACGGGATCTCCTCGCCCGTCCGCTCCGCGATCTTCTCGTAGTCCTTGAAGTCGTTGGGAGGACCGTAGAGCGTCGCCGCGACCACGTCGTCCACCACCTCGACCGGATAGACGTATCCGCCACTCACGTCCCGCCAGCCGTCGAACGGATCGGTCGTGTAGAACGAAAACGTACCCTAGGTCCCGAGGATGTCAGGCGTACCCATGCCCGAGATACTACGGACGAGTCCCCTCTCGCTCGGGACCGGCGGGAAGTTCGACGGAATCTTGAAGATGACGCAGGGGACGCCCGCGGCCTCGAGCACCTGCCAGAAGGCGACGCCGCGACGGAGGTTCAGCGTGGTCCCTCCTGCCAGGGGCAACACGTAGTCCGTGAACGGAACCGCGAACCTGTTCCTCACGGGGATTCCGAGCACCCGGGCTTTCTCGGGCGGCGCAACCACCTGCGACGTGGAAAGGAACGGGAAGTACGAGTCCGGCGTCCTGTGCAGGAAATCGAAGATGCCGTGACCACCCGGGTCGGCGCCCGTGATGAAGTTCGACCACGCGACGGGGCTTTGCGGCGGGATGCTCGAGAGGAGCGGGCTGAACCCGCCCGCCTCCGCGAGCGCCTTGAACGTCGGGAGCTTCCCCTCGTCCATCATGCGCGTGGTGATCAAGTAGTCCATTCCGTCGATGCCGATGACGAGGACCTTCTTCGACGAGTCGAGCCCACCGGCTTCGCGGATCTCGGCCGCCACATATCCGAGCGACGCGAGCGCTGCGCGGTCCTCCTCCGCTAGGCCTTCGTCCTGCGCGACGTTCGACGTGCATCCCGCGAGCATGGCGATGGCGAGTGCCAGCACGAGCGCGAAGCGTCCGACGCGGGGGAACGCGGCGCTCCGCCTTGGGAATCGTTGCGTCGGTCTATTCGTCTCCCCCACCTGTACCCTCGTTTCCCGGCTCGCCCTTGAAAATGGACGTGCCGCGCATGTACTCGGGGACCGCCACGCCGAAGAGCTCGAGGATGGACGGCCCCAAGTCGATGAGTCCCGGCTTCTCGCGCTCGATCTTGCGACTCGAGAAGATGACGCCGGGGACGAGCTTCCAGTCGATGCAGTGGTCTCCGCTCCAGCTCTTCACGTTGTCCTCGACGACCGCCGCGCCGGACTTCCCGACCGCGGCGTCCCACGAGGCGCGGTAGCCGATGTTGTAGCCGATGATGAGGTCGGGCGCGTCCTCGGTGTACGGGCCGGTCCCGATCTCCTCCGTGTCGTAGACCGCCGTGATGGCCCGCTCGCCCGTCTCCGGGTGAGTGATGGCCTCGAGCCTTTCCTTGAGTTCCCTCTTGAGGGACTTGTACTCGTCGGACGCAACGATCCCACGGGCCTCGCGTCCCTTCCTGTTGACGTAGATGCCCGAGAGACCGAGCTGGTACATCTTCGTTCTCGACCAGTCGACGCCGCGCAGGTATTCGCCGATGACGCTCTCGCCGTCACCGGGTGCGCAGTAGCTCCCGAAGTCGCAGGCGCCCGCATCTGCTCCCCCGTCATCTGTCGCCTCGCCCCCCGCCCCCGCGCCACCGTTCCCCTCCGGGAACATGAACCCGTTCTCGAGTGCCCACGCGTTCAGGTTAACGCCGTACTTGAACTGCTTGAACCCGTGATCCGAGATGACCAGGAGAAGCGTCTTGTCGTCGAGCTGCTCCCGCACGCGTCCGAGAAGTCCGTCCATCCTGACGTACAGCTCCTCTATGGCGCCCGCGTGTTTTTCCGTGTCTTTCCCCTTGTTCGCCGGGTTAGACGGGTCGAGGTAGCGCATGAACATGTGTTGGATACGGTCCGTCGCATCGAAGACGACGACGGTCAGGCCGCTCCTGTTCTTCCGGAGCGAGTTGAAGAACATCCTCTCGCGCTCCTCGTGGATCAGATACGTCTGTTCGAGGAACGCCTCCTCGTCGATCATCCGCTCATTGAGCGCCCACGTGTCCTCCGCGAGGCCAAGCGTCGCGTACGGTCCCTGCAGCTTCGCCAGGTACTCCGCGAACATCGAGGGCTCCGAGATGGGCATCGCGGGGCTGTTCGGATCGATGTTGATGGGCGTCACGTACATCTCGAACTCGGGCTCGATCGAGTTCACGTAGACGCGAACGATGCCCTTGATCTTGACTCCGAGCCCCGCCTTGAACTCGACAGTGATCCAATCCGAGTACTCGCGCGGACCCAGCACGACCTCCTCACCGTCGAGGTCGATCGTGACCGCGTCACTGAACCTGTCGATCTCAACGGTGAACGGGACCTTCAGTTCCTCGCGCCCATCGGTGAACGGACTCGGTGGTCCCGGCAGCTCGCCTTTGACCGTCCCACCCTTGCGCTCCACCAGGATGAGCGTGCCGCCCGTGTACCCGCCGGCCTTCTCGCGGTCGGTGGTGAAATAGGTGAAGCTGCCCTGGCTCCCCCGAAGGTCGGGGACGCACATCGCCGAGAGCATGACGCCGTTTCGGAGCTTCTCCGGTGGGAACGTGATGGGGACGCGCAGGACGTGGCACGGGACGTAGCAGTCATCGAGCACACTCCAGAACGCCCGGCTCTTCCGCATGAGGCGGATCGAGGGCTTCCCCAGGGGTATCCGGTACTTCCCGAGCTTGATGGAACGCTCGGGATTGCTGATGCGCGTCGACGACAGGATCGGGAAATACGTCTTCTCGTCGCGTCCCAGGAAGTCGAAGATGTTGTGGCGCGACGCGTCGACGCCTGTCGCGAACGTCGACCACGCCACCGGCGACATCGAAGGACATGCAGTCTGGAGCGGCCGGAAGTCACCCTCGTCGGCGAGTCTCTGGAAGTTCGGGAGCTTGCCCTCGCGCATGAATCGCTTGACGAGGACAGGGTCGAGGCCGTCCAGGCCCAGGACGACGGCCCGCTTGATCTGCGACGGGCCGCGCAGGTGCCTGGCCTTGATGGCGCGACTGAGCGCGCGGAACGGCCAGGAGATCAGGGAACCGAGCGCGAGGAAGAACGTGATGAAGACGACGGCGAGCGAGCCGACCACGGCAAACCCCGCCCCCGGCCCGACGTAGGCGTGGGCGGTGGACGGGTAGAGGACG
>JAUWRQ010000178.1 GCA_030610515.1 Candidatus Eiseniibacteriota bacterium
ATACTCGAGGAGGAGCTGACGCTCCGCAGGGACGTGCTCGGCGACGCACATCCCGAGGTGGCGACCAGCCTGAACAACCTTGCCGCGCTCATGGCGAGGCAGGGTGACCTCACGGGTGCGGAGGGGCTGTACCTCGAGGCGCTGGAACTCAAGCGACTGGCGCTTGGCGGCGCACACCCCGAGGTCGCTCTGGCCCTCAACAACGCCGCCTCGCTGCGCTACGCCCAGGGAGACTACGAGGCTGCCGAGGTGCTCCTTCGTGAGGCGGTGGACCTCCTCACGGCGACCTTCGGAGATGAGGACCCGCTTGCGGCCGCCAGCCTCCTGAACCTCGCGGGCGTCATCAGAGCGAGAGGCGACTACGCGTCCGCGGAACCGCTGTACAGGAAGGTGCTGGCCATCAGGAGGAGCGTTCTGGGCAGTGATCATCCGCAGGTGGCGGAGGGCATGAACGCGCTTGCCAGCATCCTGAAGGCCCGCGGCGACTACGGGAGCGCGGAGCCCCTGTACCGCGAAGCCCTCGCGATCCGTCGTCGTCACCTCGGGGAAGGCCATCCGGTCACGGCCCAGAGCCTCAACAACCTGGCGGCGTTTCTCTACGCTCAGGGAAGCTACGGTGAGGCGGAGCCTCTTTTCCGGGAGGCCTTGAGACTGCGGCGCGAGGCGCTCGGGGAGAGCCATCCCGAGGTGGCTCAGAGCCTCAACAACTTGGCTGCGGTCCTCTATGCCCAGGACAGATACGAGGCGGCTGAACCCCTCTACGAGCGGGCGCTCGAGATGAGACGCAAGCTCTTGGGCAGCGGGCACCCGAACGTGGCGTCCAGCCTCTACAACCTGGGAGTTCTTCAGAAGGCGAAGGGCGACTACGGTGCTGCGCTGAAGACGCTCCGGGAATCCCACGAGAGACGGCGTGTTCTCCTGGGGGAGGAACACCCCGACACGGCCACGAGCCTCTACAACCTCGGAGAGGTGAACTACCTCCTGGGCAAGTATGCGCGAGCCGATTCTCTGTACAGGGAATCCCTCATCGTCAGGCGTCTTTCCCTCGGGCACGAGCACCCGCACGTCGCGGCCACGCTTCATCGCATGGCGGTGTCGCTGAAGGCCGGCGGCGACTACGCTCCCGCAGAGCCGTTGCTCGAAGAGGCGTGCGTGGTCTACGACGCGGCGCGGCTTCGCGCGGGGACCGGCGTGTCCAGGGCCACGTTCCTTGCCAGCCCGTACGCGGACCTGGCCGAGGCCAAGCTCGTCTTGGGGAGGACCCGGGAGGCGTGGCCGGCCGCCGAGAAAGCCTTGGCGAGGACCCTCACCGACCTGCTCATCACCGCGTCGGTTCGAGATCTGGATGAGCTCGAGGTGGCGCGAGAGGATTCGCTCGAATCGAAGCTCGCCGAGTGTGAACGGGAGGTGGCTGCGTATCGTAGGGCCGCGCAGTCGGGCGCCGGCGGCGAGGCGGCCGAGGCGGTCGGCGGCGCTCGCACGGCGCTGCTCGAAGCGGAGGCCGCATGGAGCGCGTTTCAGCGCGAGATGTCGGAGAAGTACCCCGTGACGGAGGGAGAGGCGGCGAGTCTCGAGGACGTGCAGCGCACCCTGTCCGGTGACGCCGCTATCGTTGGGTGGATAGACGTCGAATCCGGCGCCGAGGCGCACACGTCGTGGGGCTACGTCGTGCGACGCGAAGGTCCCGTCTTCTGGGCGGAACTCGGTCGCACCGGCACTGGAGGAGAGAAGTCTGTCTACGATTCGTTCCAGGCGCTCAGGGACGCGCTCTCGGACCCCGGCTCGACGGAACTCGGCATCAAGGTGGACGCGGCAGCACTCTGGAGACAGAGGGTTGCGCCTCTCTCGCCCGCGCTCGAAGGCGTGCGGGATCTCGTCCTCGTGCCATCGGGGGCCGCGCTCGGCGTGCCCCTCGAGACGCTCGTGACCGAGGACGGGAAGCTCCTGGGCGAACGCTACTCCGTGTCGTACGTTCCGTCGTCCACGATGTACGCGTGGCTCACGCGCCGCGCCGCGACCGGGACCACGGGGACGGAGTCCCTTCTCCTCGGGGATCCGCCGTTTCGCCCGGAGCACGTGGATGAGATGAACGGCGGCGGACGTGCGGACGCGGACGATGACGCCGGCGGGGGCCCCGGCGGTGACTCGGGAGATGGCGATGGCGCCGCATACGCCCAGGGCGTCGTCGAGAGCGCCAACACGAGTGCCGGGGGGCTTCTTGCGGTACTGGCGCGGCTGCCCGGAACTCGCGAGGAAGTGATGGCGCTCAGCGTCGTCGTCGATCGGCCGTTGACCCTGCTGGGACTGGACGCGTCGGAGAGAGCGCTGGTCGAGCTCGCGGAGTCGGGGCGCATGGCCGACTTCGCTCTCCTGCATCTGGCGACGCACGCCCACGTGGATGACAGAGTGCCTGGACGTTCGGCGCTCGTGCTCGCGCAGGTCGGACTTCCGGACCCGGTGGAGGCTGTGGCCTCCGGCGAGCGCGTCTATGACGGAGTGCTGACCGCACGCGAGATCGTCCGCGAGTGGGATCTCCGGGCGGATCTTGTCACTCTCTCGGCGTGCGAGACCGCACTTGGACGGGAGGCCGGAGGAGAGGGTTACATCGGGCTCGCGCACGCGTTCCTTCAGGCGGGAGCCCGGAGCCTCCTAGTCAGTTTGTGGAAGGTGGAGGACCGCGCGACGTCGCTCCTCATGCGACGATTCTACGAGAACCGTGTCGGAGGGTATGGCGACCGGAACGGATCGGGCGGTGCGTCGATGGGGAAAGCGGAGGCGCTGCGGGAGGCGAAGCTGTGGCTCCGCGGGTACACCGACGAGTCAGGCGGGCAGCCATACCGGCATCCGTTCTACTGGTCCGCCTTCGTGCTGATGGGTGACAGGTCTTAGGGAAGGCCACCGCATGAGATCATCGAAACCGACCACGACGGCCATAGCGATGGTGCTCCTGGGATGCGCGTTTTTCGGGACCCTCTGTCCGGCGCAGGAGCAAGACCCGGTGGCCGCGCTCTCGGAGCGGATTCTGGATCTGCGGCTCGCGGGGAGCTACACCGAGGCTGCGGGAGCCGCTTCCGAGCTGCTCGGACTGCTTCGACAGGATTCTGATGCGGCCGAGCTGGACATCGAGGACGCCTCGCTGCTCGTCGACGCGATGCAGTTCGCGGCCGGACTCCCCGAGGAGGCACGCTTGGAGCTCGCCAGGGCGGACAGCCTCGGGCTCGTGATGGAGGAGTACTGGGCCCAGGGGATGTACGCCGATGGGGCGGAGGTCGCCGCCGGACGTCTCGCCGTCTACCGCACTCACTTCGGCGACAGGCACCTGTCGACCGCAATGGCCGCCGACGAGCTCGCTACGCTTCTGCAGTATCAGGGTGAGTACGAACGGGCGGAGCCGCTCTTCCTGGAAGCGCTCGCGGTCAGGCGCGAGCTCCTCGCAGACGACCACGTCTACGTCGGGGCCAGCCTCAACAACCTCGGGATGCTGTATCAGTCCACGGGCGAGCTCGAGTCGGCCAGAGAGCACGTCACCGACGCGCTGTTCGTTCTTAAGGGGGCGCTCGGGGATGCCGATCTCAACGTCGCCGCGATCACGGCGAATCTGGGCATGCTTCTCCAGTACCTCGGGGACTTCGATGGCGCCGAGGAGCATCTGCTTGCCGCCCTGAACGTGAGAAGAAGCGCGCTCGGAGACGACACCCCGGAGGTCGCCTCCAGCCTGAACAGCCTCGCGAGCCTCTACTACGCACAGACGAACTACGCCGCGTCCGAGCCGTTCCTCAGAAGGTCGACGGCCATATGGCAGTCCATTCTCGGCGACGCGCATCCTCACGTCGCCCTTTCGCTGAGCAACGTTGGCGCGCTGCTGAACGCCCGCGGCGAGTACGTCGAGGCGGAGGGCTTCCACCGTCAGGCGGTCGACATCTACCGCGCCACACTCGGGAATGAGCACCCCGACCTCGCTTCTGCCATCCACAATCTGGCGCACGCGTTGGAGAGTAATGGTGATTACGCGTCCGCGGAGCCGCTCTTCAGAGAGGCGCTGTCGATCCGCCGCGCCGCGTTCGGCGAGTCGCATCCGGAGGTGGCGGTCAGCCTTAACGCGCTC
>JAUWRQ010000299.1 GCA_030610515.1 Candidatus Eiseniibacteriota bacterium
GTCCCAGGGGCTCGTTTCGTGACCGGCCCCCGGCCGCGCGAGGCTCGGACCGTTCGCACTGAGGGACCGCCGTACTCCGCCCACCGTAGAAGAACCGTCTGCCATCAAGCGGTGTAGTCGCCCATCTCGAGACGGCAGAAGGCCGCCCCTGGAACTGGGGCGGCCTATTGCGATGCCGGCGGGGCATACGAGACTCGAACCTGGGCTCCGGTCCTCAGCAACCGCGGGGGAATCGTTGCCCCCCGGAAGACGACAAGGGACTGAACACTGAGTCCGACCGGTGCATCCGGATACTAGACCATATGGAACGGTCGGGCTCGACCGTTCCATATCACCGCAGAACCACGAGTTTCCTCGCTTCTCTCCATCCACCGACACTCGCGCGGCAGAAGTAGATGCCGGAAGCGACGGGAGCGCCCGTGTCGTCGCGGCCGTCCCACGTCAGCAGGTGCTCACCCGCCGGGAGCTGCCCGGCGTGGAGCGACTTCATCACGCGGCCTGAGACATCGAAAACGGCGACGCTGGCGTCGGCGGGCACCGGCAGGGCCAGCGCGAACGACGTCGACCCGGCAAACGGATTCGGCCTGCCGGGACTCAGGGCCAGCGCGGTGATCTCGGCCTCCGGAGTTGACGCCCCTTGTCCAACATACGCCTGGAGCGTTACTACCAGAGAACTGAGGTCCGTTCCGCCCGGAATGCCGCTCTCGTCTCGTGTCGAGAACGTGAGCGTCGCCGTGTAGAGCGAGTCCCACTCCGCCGTGCCGGAGTCGAACGCGATGTCGAACTCCGCGCCGACAGTCCCCACGGTCTCAGGCGAGAACCCTCCGACGATCGAGAAGCGCCCGTCGCCTCCAACGATCTCACCCTCGTACACCTCGAGGAGCGCCTGCGTGACGCCGTAGTCGTAGTTGTACACGCGCAGCAGCTCGTCCGAGTGCTCACCGGGCGCCGCCGAACCGAAGTCGAGAAGAATGTAGGTCTCCACGCTCGACAGCGAGAGCGAAGGCTCAGCATGGTCCAGGACCGTTCCCGTCAGGTACACGTACCAGGTCGGATCGTCGAGATCGTTCGAGTCGACCTCGAGATTGCCGGACTTGAGGCCGGACGTTGCCGTCTCCATCGTGATCGCGTGGTCGAGGTGCTGCCCCGACCCGACAGAATACGAACTCCCCGGAGCGGTGAAGCCCGCGGGCGCCGTCAGCGAGTAGTCGAGATCGTCACAGGGTGAGGGCGCTACGTTCGTCACGGTGAGTGTGTTCGATGGGGCCGGCGCTCCGACGATGACGGTAGCGAACGCGAGCGACGTTGCAGCATCCACACGCGCGGGAACCTGCAGGTCGAGGAAGACGGGCAGGTGGTCGCTCGCAGCCTCAAGCGCGTCGGCGACCTCAGGGCTCACGATCTGGTTCGGGGGGTCGTTGATCGCGTTGTTAAGGCGAAGCCCGTCGTTCCCGAACGCGGAGTACGAGCCAGACACGTAGGAGAGCCCGTCACCGTCGTCAAGGGCGTACGAGGCAAGAACGAAGTCGAACCTGTCGTCCATTCCGCCCCACGCCGTCTGCGTCGCCTGGGTGTGCACGTACCGGTACGTGTAGTTGTCGTGCCAAGCCCCGCCGGTGTTGATGGGATCCGTGCTGCGTCCGTCGTTGTCCGACTGCCATCCGATCAGCATCTGGTAGCAGGTCTCGTTCGAGGTGTAGACGTTGAAGTCACCCGCCACCATGAAGTTACTGTCGGCAGGGTAGTCGTTCAGATAGCCCCTGATGAAGCTCGTCATATCGAGGCGCGTCTGCTGGTCGCTCGAACTCGAGCCCGCCTTGAGATGTGTAGACAAGATCGTAAACTCGGCCTCGCTTGACGTGTATCCGTCCAGCCTGAAGCGGTAGACGGACGTCCACCTGACATCCGTGTAGAGCTGCTCGGAGAAGATGGAGTCGACGACGGCGGTCTTGTAGAAGCAGGCGTTGTCGGTGTCCGGCCCGTTGGCGAACGGCATCATCCAGTACTCGCCGGGGGCGATATACTCGAGGACGTCCGTGTAGAACCTCGTCGTGCCCAGCTGGCTCTCCACCTCCTGGAGCACGATGACGTCGGCGTCTATCTCAGCCAGGACGGTCCGGAAGTACGGCGTGCGCGCCACGTAGTCGTTGGGCCAGTTCAGGGCGTTGTACGTACAGACCCGGACGGCGGCGGACGGCAGAGCCATCGCGAGCACCGCGAGCACCAGCACAGTGGTCAGTATAGCTGTCAGGGGAGATCGGTTCCTCTTCACAGGGATCCTCCTGGACGCGCGCCTGTCAGGGGGGGCGACGCCGCGGCTGCGATTCGCGCGGAACGGTTGGTTCGAGTAGACCTCAAGGCCTCGCCCGGGGACGTCCGTGCTCGGAGACCCGGGGCTACCGTCCTTGTCATCTCTCTATACTCCATTCTAGCACAGACTTAGCAATATCTCAAGGACCATCGGGGTGCGGCATTGAGCCCGATCCCTCGCCCCGCGGCGCCCGCAACCCACGCAAGTGGTTCACGCGGCGTGCATCTGCTACCATCTCGGCATGTCGTACGGTGCGTTTCTCCTCCAGGCAGTGCTCATCTCGCTCTCGGGAGTGATGTCCCCGGGACCGCTCACCGTCGTGGTCGTCGGAGAGGGCGCTCGCTCGCCGCGCGCCGGCGCGCTCATCGCGCTGGGGCACGGCATCGTCGAGTTCCCCCTCATGGCGCTGATAGCGATCGGCGCAGCATCCGTCCTCGAGCGCCCGACGGTCTCGGCGATCATCGGGTTGGCGGGAGGAGTGGTGCTGCTCTGGATGGGCCTGGGGATGCTCCGGAGTCTGCGGAGCGCGGCAGCTGAGAGCAGTACCAGGA
>JAUWRQ010000031.1 GCA_030610515.1 Candidatus Eiseniibacteriota bacterium
CCACGGGCCTGGAGGGTTGGGGCCTCCGCGACGAGGGCCCGCTCACTGAGCCTCAGGCTAACTCGTTCAAGCTCATTCGCACGAAGATCGACCGCGGCGAATTCGGCGTCGTTCTCCTTCACGGTGTCACCGGGAGCGGCAAGACGCGTGTGTACAGCGAGGGAGTCGCGGCGGCGCGCGCTGCCGGCCGCGGGGCCATCGTGCTCGTTCCGGAGATCGCGCTCACGCCGCAGATGGTCCAGCGCATGAGGAAGGACTTCGGGGACGAGGTAGCCGTCATCCACAGCGGCCTGACGCTCGCCGAGCGCTACGATACGTGGCGCGCGATCCGCGACGGCGTCTTCCCGGTCGTGGTGGGCCCGAGATCGGCGATCTACTCCCCCGTCCGCGAACTCGGCATCATCGTCGTCGACGAGGAACATGAGCACACCTACAAGCAGGGCGAGTCGCCACGCTATCACGCGCGCGACGTCGCCGTCATGCGGGCGAAGGGAGCACGTGCGGTGGTCGTGCTGGGCTCGGCAACGCCGAGCCTCGAAAGCTACCTGAACGCTCGCGACGGCAAGTACGACCTGGTGGAACTCCCGGAGAGGATCGACGCGGGTCCTCTCCCAGAGGTCGAGATCGTCGACATGCGCACGGAGGGCACGGTCGATTCGGAAGGCGCGTTCTCGCAACGGCTCCTCGACGCCGTCGGCGACACGCTCGAGGCGGGCAAGCAGGTCATCCTGTTCCTGAACAGGCGCGGGTTCGCGTCGTTTGTTCAGTGCACGAAGTGCGGTCACTCCGCCCGGTGCCCGAACTGCAACGTCTCGCTCACGTACCACTCGTCCGACCGGACGATGCGCTGTCACTACTGCGGCCGTTCCGTTCCGGCCCCATCGAGCTGTCCCGAGTGCGACGGGATAGACCTGCGCTTCGGGGCTCCCGGTACGCAGCGCGTCGAGAAGGCGGTCCGGGGGCTCTTCCCAGACGCCTCGGTCGCACGCATGGACGTGGACACCACATCGAGGCACGGCTCGCACTGGCGCATCCTCAAGGAGTTTGCCGAGAGACGGACGGACATCCTCCTTGGCACTCAGATGATAGCGAAGGGACTCGACTTCCCCGGAGTCGGGCTGGTGGGTGTCGTCTCGGCCGACGTCGGTCTGAATCTCCCGGACTTCCGGGCGGGCGAGCGGACGTTCCAACTCCTGACGCAGGTGGCGGGTCGGACCGGAAGGGGAGACGAGCGCGGCAGCGTCATCGTCCAGACGTATCTTCCGGAGCATTACACGGTCGCCCTGGCGAGGGAGCAGCAGTTCCGGCCGTTCTTCGAGCGAGAGATCTCGGAGCGTGAGGGACTGGGGTATCCGCCGTTCTCGAGGCTCGTCGCGATAGTGGTGAAAGGACGCAACGAGAGCGACGTCATCCGCGCCGCGTCCAGGCTCGCCGCGTTCCTCGAGGACGGAGCCGCCAAGATGGACGAGGTTCCGGATGTCTTGGGCCCGGCGCCCGCGCCGCTTTCACTTCTCAAGGGCGTCTTCCGGTGGCAGGTCGTCGTGAGGGGCAGGGGAGGCAGCGCCCGCTCGCTCGTCGCCGCCGCCCTGAGCCAGAAGCGCGCGCTCAAGCTCCCCAGCAGCGTGACGCTTGCAGTCGACGTGGACCCGCTCAATCTGCTCTAGACGCGCGATGTGGACTGTGAAATGACCCGAGCCGACGTGCACTGTGTCGGAACGGGGTCGCCACTCTCCCGGTTCTGCCCGCGGTGCCCTGTCTTGGCCCGCGTGTTGACAGCCCCCGAAACATGGGGTAGATTGAATCGTGCCTGCCCTCCCAGGGGCAGGCACGCTTTTCGCAATGGATTCCTTGGGACGAGCTGCACCCGCGCGACTCGCGGGACGCGCGAGGTTCCGCGGGATCGAAGGCAATCGGCAAGGATGGAAGCGGGCGGCGGAAGATCGCCCGGCAGATCCGGAACACGCGGGTGACCCAGGGTCGCCCGGCATCACCACAGAAGGGAAACATGGCAGCAGTTACGTTCAACAAGATCCAGAAGAACGCCGACATCACGGCGATGCTCCAGAAGGCCAACGACCATCTGGGCATCGTAGGGTACACGGAGCACGGCGTCCGCCACGGCAAGTGGGTCGGACGAACCGCACAGAAGCTCCTCAAGGCCCTCGGCAAGAACGGCCGGGAGGCCGATCTCGCCGGGATCGCCGGGTATATGCATGACATCGGCAACCTCATCAACAGGGAGGACCACGCGCAGTCCGGGGCGATGATGGCCTACAAGCTCCTGACCGCGCTCGAGATGCCGCTGGACGAGATCACTGAGATCATGGCCGCGATCGGCAACCACCACGAGGATCACGGCGACCCGGTGAGCAACGTCTCCGCGGCCCTCATCCTGGCGGACAAGGCCGACGTCCACCGGTCGCGGGTCCGGAACCCCTCGATGATCAAGTTTGATATCCACGACAGGGTCAACTACGCTGTCAAGAAGTCCAGGCTGGATGTGCTCCCGGAAACGAAGGTCATTCGACTGGACCTGACCGTCAACACGAACATCTCGCAGGTCATGGAGTACTTCGAGATCTTCATCTCCAGGATGATCGTGTCGCGCAGGGCGGCCGAGTTCCTCGAGTGCACGTATGAGCTTTTCGTCAACGGGAACAGGTTGCTCTAGGCGAGCGGCCGCCACCCCCCAGAACAAAGGTCGTATGACCCCGCTGGTCCCGCATATGGGTTGACACCGTCCCGAACGGGCGAATATACTCGCTGGACTGGCGTTGATTCAGTGATGAGAAGGCTCGCTTCACGGCGAGAAGGAGGAGTCCTCAATGCACGTGGCAAGAACGGGCGCCCTGGCCGCCGCCCTCATCGCCATCGTCCTGCTCGCAGGATGCAGCGGCGATCCGGCGTTCACCAGCGGGAAGGTCTACCTGGGCCAGCAGAACTACGAGAAGGCCATCGAGCAGCTCCATGAGGCCATCAGGAACAACCCCGGCGCGTGGCAGCCTCACCTCTACCTGGGCATGGCCTACGCGGACACCGACAACCTCGAGATGGCGCACGACGAGTTCTTCACGGCGCTCGACCTCGCGGAGAAAGAGAGCGACAAGGAGACCGTCGAGGGTCAGATCATGCGCTACTGGCTCATCTACGACAAGCAGGGCGAACAGTACAACGAGGCCACCAAGTACGCCAACGCGATCGAGCAGTTCGAGAAGGCCATCATCATCGACGCCCGGCAACCCGACGCGTACATCAACCTTGGTTATGCTCTCCACATGAGCAACCAGGTCGACAGGGCGGTCGAGGTCTTCGAGCAGGCGCTCGAGCAGTCGCCGGACAACGAGGTGCTGGTCGAGAATCTCACGAACGTCTACGGGACGAAGGCCGGGAACCTCGCGGCCATGGGCGACTATCAGCAGGCGCTCGTCAACTTCGAGAAGATCGAGGTGATAGCAGCGGACTATCCCGACCTCATGTACAACATCGCTCTCATGCACTACCAGCTGAAGAACTACCGCGAGGCGCTCACGTACTACGGGAAGCAGCTCGCGCTGGACGACGAGGACGAGGATGTCCTCTATCGCTCGTTCCTCTGTTACTGGGCACTTGCGGGCGACCTGACGGATCTGGGGCAGGAGGATCTGGCCTCGGACGAGTACACGGCGGCACTCACCCCGCTTCTCAAGTTGGTGGAGCTTGCCGACGACAACGTCACGTATCACCGTGCGCTCATGCGCGTCTACAACGAGCTGGGAATGGAGAACGAAGCTCTTCTGGAGGTCAGGAAGATTGAGCAGCTCCTGACCGGGGAGACCGGAGAGTAGGAACGCACCCGTCATTCTCGCCTCGGTCTTCGGCGTGACCCCGGCTTCCGGCTGGCACGAGGACGCCTTTCGCAGGCACCCTCGTGTCCGCCGGGCACCGGGGCGCGACCACCGCCTGCCACACCATCCAGTCAAGACATGGCGATAATCACTGAGAAGGACATCCAGGGAGAACCCCTCTGCGGGAAGACCGTGTCGGTCTTCGGCTACGGGAACCAGGGAGAGGCCCAGGCGCTCAACCTGCGGGACTCGGGAGTGCAGGTCTCAGTCGCACTGAGACCCGAGAGCCGCTCGTCCGGGCGCGCGCGCGCCGCGGGGTTCGATGTTCTCTCGCCCGGCGAGGCGGCCGCCCGCGCCGACGTCTGCTCGCTTCTCGTTTCCGATGAGGCCATGGCCGGTTTCATCGCTGAGGTGGTGGCGCCGAATGTGCGGGAGGGAGCGGCGCTCGTTTTCGCGCACGGGTACGCCCTCAGGTTCGGGGGCGTGACGCCTCCGGAGGGCACGGACGTCGTCGTGGTGGCTCCCATGGGGCCGGGATTGAGGCTCCGCGAGCGCTACGAGGAAGGTGGAGGGTTGCCGGCCTCGTTCGCGGTGGAGCAGGATGTGACGGGAGAGGCCCGCGCGATCGCTCTGGAGTACGCGAAGGCGATCGGCTGCGCGCGAGTCGGGCTCTTCGAAACGACCGCCACGGAGGAGACCGAGATCGACCTTTTCGCGGAGCAGGCTGTGCTCTGCGGTGGGGTCACGAGGCTCATTGAGGCCGGGTTCGACACGCTGGTCGAGGCCGGCTACAGCCCGGAGCTGGCCTATCTCGAGTGTCTCTACGAGCTTGACCTCACCGTGAACCTGATCCGGCGCTTCGGCATCAGCGGCATGCGCGAGAGGATAAGCAGGATCGCGCTCTACGGTGACCTGACCCGCGGCGACCGCGTAATCGGCGCGGATGTTCGGGACGGGATGCGGCAGGTTCTGAACGAGGTTCGGGATGGAACCTTCGCCGGTGAAATGGTGTCTGATGAGATAAGCGGCGGGGCCGCTCTCGAAGACGCTCTCTCCCGGGAACGCGCGAAGCCCATCGAGGAGGTCGGTCGCAGGCTGGCCGAGGTCGCCCACGAACCGAGGGATCCCGAATCGCCTTGACAGCTTGGGGGGGCTCGTCTAGAATCTTGTTGAAGCACTGGTATGTGCCTCCAGAACCGCACGCAGGCAGCCCATCCGAAGCGCACCGATCCTATCCACGTCGCTCACTGAGGAATCCGAGTGTAACTTCGTTCCAGGGCCATACCCGAACGTGTCGGCGGCCGACGCGCGCAGTGCGCGCCGGGTCCGGCTCATCACCTGTTCCACGGGAGTAGATACGTAATGGCTGAGAAGTCCGCGAAGTCCGCGAGAACCGCATCGAAGACGACCGCCACGCGCAGGAAGACCACGTCCGCCTCGACGACACGGTCGACCGGCACCGCGTCGAAGAGTACCGAGCGTGAGGCCAGGCCGAAGGCGCCGCCCGTCTCGAACGGTGACAACCTGAACATCGCTGAACTCAAGACCAAGACGATACGCGAGCTGTGCGCGTACGCTGAGTCACTGGGTGTGGAGGGCGTGGGTGGGCTTCGCAAGCAGGATCTCATCTTCAAGGTCCTGGAGGGACAGACCGACCGGAACGGACTCGTCTTCAGCGAGGGTGTTCTGGAGATACTGCCGGACGGGTACGGGTTCCTGAGGTCACCGGGCTACAACTACTTGCCGGGGCCGGACGACATCTACGTTTCACCATCCCAGATCAAGCGGTTCGTGCTCAGGAAGGGCGACATCGTATCGGGCCAGGTTCGGCCCCCGAAGGAGAACGAGCGCTACTTCGCGCTCCTTCGCGTCGAGGCCGTGAACTTCGAGGACCCGGAGGCCGCCAAGCAGAAGATCCTCTTCTCGAACCTGATTCCGCTGCATCCGCAGAAGCGCCTGCGCATCGAGAACGATCCGGACGATTTCACGACGCGTATCATCGATCTCCTGACGCCGATCGGGAAGGGCCAGAGAGGTCTCATCGTGTCGCCGCCGCGCGCCGGGAAGACCGTGATCCTCCAGAAGATGGCGAACAGCATCACCGCCAATCATCCCGACGTCGTTCTCATGGTGCTCCTGATCGACGAGCGCCCCGAGGAGGTCACCGACATGGCCCGATCGGTCGACGGGGAGGTCATAAGCTCGACCTTCGACGAGCCGGCCGAGCGTCACGTCCAGGTTGCCGACATGGTCATCGAGAAGGCCAAGCGGTTGGTGGAGCACAAGAAAGACGTCGTCATCCTGCTCGATTCGATCACGAGGCTGGCGAGAGCCCACAACACCGTCGTCCCGCACTCCGGCAAGATCCTGACCGGTGGTGTCGACTCGAACGCGCTCCAGCGCCCCAAGCGCTTTTTCGGAGCCGCGCGGAACACCGAGGACGCGGGCAGTCTGACGATCCTGGCCACGGCGCTCGTTGACACGGGCTCGCGGATGGACGAGGTCATCTTCGAGGAGTTCAAGGGGACGGGCAACATGGAGCTTGTTCTCGACAGGCGGCTGACGGATCGTCGGATATACCCATCTATTGACGTCCTGAAGTCCGGCACGAGGAAGGAAGAGCTCCTCATATCCGCAGAGAACATCTCTAGGCTCTGGATACTCCGGAAGTTCGTGAGCGACCAGACGCCGGTTGGGGCAATGGAGTTCCTGCTTGAGAAGATGCGGCTCACGAAGACGAACCAGGAATTCCTGGATTCGATGAGCGGCATGTAGCTGTGTTTCTCTTGGCGGCCCGCGTGAGGACCTCCGGTCAGCGCGCGGGCGCCTTCGAATGAGTTCGCGAGAGGGAGCACGGAGATGAAGAAGGACATACACCCGAAATACGATATCGCCACTGTGAAGTGCGTCTGCGGGAACGAGTTCCAGACGCGCTCCACGCTCAAGGAGATCAGCGTCGAGATCTGCTCCGCGTGCCATCCGTTCTTCACCGGGCAGCAGAAGCTCGTGGACAGCGCGGGACGAGTCGAGCGCTTCATGAGGAAGTACGGTACGGAGTACGGTGGAGGAGAGATCGCCGGCGGCAAGGCCCCGGCTGAAGCTTCCGCGAAGGACGAGGCCTCATCGAAGTCCGAGCCTGATGCCGACGCGGCGGCAGGCGAGGACAAGCCCGCGGCGGATGCGGCAGCCGAAAAGGGCGAGTCGAAACCCGACGCGGAGAAGGCACCAGAGGGCGACGCCAAGTCCGACCAAGAGGCGGAGCCTTCGGAGAAGCAGGACAAGACGTCGGAGTAACCCATGGCAGCCACCGGCAGCCCGCTTCGGGTGTACACGCTCGACGGCCTTTCACCGGAGGTTGCTGCGGTCACCTTCGCGAAGACCTCGAGGGTGCCCGACTCGTTCGACGACATCGCACGAGAGCTTTCGGAGGTCGACTCGTCCCGCTTCCATGAGAAGTGGGTCATCGGCTACGGGCACTCGTCGGTCGCAGAGCACGCCGTCCTGTCGATAGCCATCGAGAACATCTCGATCCTCGGCGCGAAGGTCGTCGAGGAGAACAGGCTTTCGTCCTTCACCGAGAAGTCGACGCGTTATCAGGTGATGGACCCCTCGAACTTCTACACTCCTCCGGAGTTCGAGGGAGTGGGATTGTATCGTGAGGCGATCGGGAATCTCTACGCGGCGTACGCGGAGCTACTGCCGAAGGCCAAGGAGTTCTGCGAGCGGAAGTACGGCGACGCCGAGTCGAGGAAAGTCGGCTTGAATCCCGCCGGCAAGGCGTGCGACGCGGTGCGGGGGCTCCTGCCCGCGGCGGCCAAGACGAACCTCGGCTGGACGGTGAACGCGAGGAGTCTCCGGCACGCCATCGTGAAGCTCCGGTCGCACCCGCTCTCCGAGATGAGAGGGCTTGCGGACGCCATCGAGGGTGTGTGCAGCGAGGTCGTACCGACGCTACTCAAGTACACCGGGCCGTCCTCGTATCTGACGGGATGGGCGGAGAGGACGAGCACGACGGCCGGACGAGGGAGCCGGGCGGATCTCCCAGCCGGCGCGCCGGACGCCGCAC
>JAUWRQ010000131.1 GCA_030610515.1 Candidatus Eiseniibacteriota bacterium
CGAGCGGCAGAAGCCCCAAGGACACCTACATCGTGCGCAATCCCGAGAGCGAAGACACGATCGACTGGACGAGCTCGAACAACATCCCGATGGACCCGGCTACGTTCGACATGTTGCTCGAGGACTCGCTCGCGGCGTTCGAGGCCTCCGAGCGCCTCTACGTCACGGACCGCATGGTTGGTGCCAACCCGAGCTACGCTCTGCCCGTTCACACGGTCGCGAACATGGCTCTCTCGGTGCTCTTTACGGACAACGTCTTCCGTCCGTGGAGCGATGACGCGGCGGCGGCGACGTGCTTCCGCGACCGCCACTTCACGCTGCTGGCGCTTCCGTACGACAAGCTCGACCCGGCGCGGTACGAAGGAAGGCTCCGCGTCGATCCCAAGCTCGGGCACACGTCGACGATGGCGGTTGCGATGGACTTCGACCGCGGGCTCGGCGTGGTTTTCGGCTCCGCGTACGGTGGGAGCATCAAGAAGATGATCTTCACCGTGATGAACTACCTTCTGCCCGGCGAGGGCATCCTCCCTCTCCACTGCAGCGCCAACGAGGGGCGGAAGGGAGACAGCGCGCTTCTCCTCGGTCTCTCCGGAACGGGCAAGACGACGCTTTCGGCCGACCCGTCACGCGCACTCCTGGGCGACGACGAGCACGGTTGGAACGACGAGGGGATCGCGAACTTCGAGAATGGATGCTACGCGAAGCTCATAGATCTCGACCCCGTGAATGAGCCCGAGATCTACAACGCGTGCTTCCACGTGGACGATGTCGAGAACCACGGCGCCATCATCGAGAACGCGATGATGTACCCGTGGGGCGAGTTCGACCTTTGCGACGACAGGCTGACGCCCAACTCCCGAGGCTCGTATCCGCTAACGTACCTGTCCAACATCAAGGAGTCCTCGACCGCGGGACACCCGAAGACGATTCTGTTCCTGACGGCCGACGCCAACGGCGTCATCCCACCGGTCTCGAAGCTCTTGCGCGAACAGGCCATGTTCTGGTTCCTCATGGGTTACACGAGCAAGCTCGCGGGCACGGAAACAGGTATCACCGCCCCCGTGAGCACGTTCTCGCGGTTCTTCGGCGCGCCGTTCATGCCGCGCAACCCGGACGTTTACGCGTCGATGCTGGGTGAGAGGATGGAGCGCCACGGAGCGGTCGTCTACCTCGTCAACACGGGGTGGACGGGGGGACCCCATGGCGTGGGGCACAGGATCGACCTTCCGTTGACGCGCAGAATGGTGAACGCGGCGCTCGAAGGTGAGCTAGAGGATCTCGAATACGAGTGCGATCCCATCTTCAAGGTAGCGGTTCCCACGAGCTGTCCTGGCGTCGACGATCCGTCGATCCTCAAGCCCGTGAACACGTGGGACGACCCCGCGGCGTACGAGGAGCGCGCAAGGAAGCTCGCGCGCGACTTCGCGAAGCACTACGAGGAGGCGTACGGGGGGAAGGACATCGACGCGGCGGTCGCGGCCGAGTGCCCGGCGGCGTAGTAGGAGGAACACCGACTTACACTGACGTCTGTTGTGGGACGTCGACCCGGACCGACGTTGGTTGCGGGGCGCCGACCCGGAGCGACGTTGGTTGCGGGGCGCCGACCCGGACTGACGTCTGTTGCGGGACGCCGAACAAGTGGGGACTCCACGATCGCGAATCCGAGGCGGGCCTTCAGTGCCCGCCTCTTTCTTGTTGCATTCTTGCCGGCGGCCAGTATCATGCGGCCTGTGAATGAGGAGGCCGCATGGGCGACGCGTGTGGTGCGGTCTCGAACCAGGAGGCCGCATGAGCGAACGAGTCAAGCTCTTCGATGAGTGGGCGGAAACCTACGACGAGTCCGTCAAGGACTACGAGGGCTTTCCGTTCGAGGGATACGAGGACGTCCTCAACGCCATCGCACAGCTCGCGGACGCGTCCGGGGGCATGACCGTTCTGGATCTGGGCATCGGAACCGGACGGCTGGCGGAGCAGTTCCTCGACATCGGCTGCACACTCTGGGGCCTCGATTTCTCGGTCAAGATGCTGGCCAAGGTTCACGCCAGGCTTCCCCAGATAGAGCTGATCAAGGCGGACCTCTTGGGCGACTGGCCGATAGACCACGACCAGCGCTTCGACCGCATCATCTCCGGCTACGTCCTGCACGAGTTCGATCTCGCCTCGAAGATGAGGCTCATCGAGAGGCTCGTGGACCGGCACCTCACTTCGGAGGGACTCATGGTTGTGGGCGACATTTCGTTCGTGACCACCGGGGCGCGCGACGAGGCGCAGCGCAAGTGGCAGGGCACGTGGGACGAGAAGAAGAAGGAATGGCAGGGCAGCCTTTGGGACGAGGACGAACACTACTGGGCGGCCGACGAGTTCGCGAACGCGCTCGCGAACGTAGGACCGCGCGTCATCTGCTACAAACAGGTTTCCTTCTGCGGTGGCGTGTACGTGATCGAGCCTGCCGCCGGGATGAGTGAACAGGACGCCCCCGCGAACGAGCGCTAGCGCGCGGCCTTCGCACAGACAGCTCTCGCGCGTGCTGGAGCCGGCGCACTCGCGCAGAAGCGTCATTCCGACCGCAAGCCGGTGTTCCCATCCCGACCAGCAAGCCGGCGTTCCTTTCACAAGAGGAGTCAGGTTGCCCGAGCCAACCGACAGGCGGCGCGGACCGCGCCTTCTCATGGGGAAGCGTGTGACCCTTCGGCGGTTCGAGCGCTCGGACCTGTCTCACATGCGCCGGTGGCTGGCGGATCCCGGACTGCGCGCGCAGATAGGGGCCACGGCGCCCATGAGCGAGCGGGAGGCGAACGAGTGGTTCGCACGGATGGAGGACGACCCCGCGCGCCTCTGGTACGCGATCGTCAGTGACGAAGACGAGAGCGTCATCGGGGAAGCGGGGCTGCTCCGGATGTTCCCCGAGTGGGGGACGACCGACATGTCCATCATCATCGGCGAGAAGGATGCGCGAGGGAGGGGACATGGCACCGAGACAGGCAGGCTCCTTCTCGATTTGGCGTTCGACTACATGGGATTCCACCGGGTCGCCATCGGCGTCGTCGGTTTCCACGAGCAGGCGCTCCGATTCTGGGAGAGGCTCGGTTTCCGGCGCGAGGGCGTGCAGCGTGACGGCTACGTCGTCGACGGCGAGTTCCACGACTTCATCATGATGAGCGTCCTCGAGGACGAGTGGCGCGCCGCGAGCGGGCAGGCGGGGGAGTCGGAGTGAGCGGGTTCGCGGTCGCGGGGCGGGATGAGGAGTCCGAGTGAGCGGCTTCGCGGTCGCGGGGCGGGATGAGGAGTCCGAGTGAGCGGGTTCGGCTGGGAGAGCGCTCCGCACGACACACGCGAGCAGGTCGAACGCCTCGTCGCACTCCTGCGCGCTGAGCTCGGCGAGAACCTCGTCGGTATCTACCTTCACGGGTCGCTCGCGATGGGCTGTTTCAATCCCGCGGTGAGCGACGTCGACATGCTCGTCGTGAACGAGCGCCGGATGCGGCTCGAGACGAAGCACGATCTCATGCACGTACTCCTGGCTGCGTCCGGGAGGCCGCGCCCCCTCGAGCTCAGCTTCCTGTCCAGGACAGAGCTCACGTCCTGGCGGCATCCCACGCCGTACGACTTCCACTTCGGAGAGGATCACAGGGCTCAGTACGAGGAGGACCTGGCGAGCGGCGGCTGGGAGAGATGGGACGACGGCGAACGGCTGGACGAGGACCTCGCAGGTCACCTGACCGTGACGCGGGAGCGCGGCGTCGTCCTCTGGGGAGCGCCCATCGCCGACGTCTTTCCAGACGTGCCGGCCGGAGACTACTTGGCATCCATCCTCGCAGACCTCGAGTGGGCAAGGGCCCGCCCGGACATCGTCACCGAGTATCGCCTGTTGAACCTCTGCCGCGTGCTCGGGTATCTGGAGACGGGGCGCGTCATGTCCAAGCGGGAGGGTGGGGAGTGGGCGCTCGAGGCGACGCCCGAGGGACCGCTCGGTCCGGTCAGGACGGCCCTGGCGGTGTACGCGGGGGACGAGAAGGGCGAGTACGACCACGCCGCTCTCGAGCGGGCCTTCGCGTGGCTCGAGGAGCGCGTCGCGGAGCTCGCGGGGAGACGGCGGTAGCTTCTCGGAACGCGCGAGGGCGCGCGGGCCCTGATCTGCGCGTGAAGGCCCGTACACTTCCCACTGAATGAACGGATGCGTTTCGCAGTCATACATTTCGCGGTCATGAGATGGCAGGTTCGAGATTCTCTTGATGGTGTGTCCCACCTGAACGGAGGTCCAGGACATGTTGTGTCGCGAGAGGTTGTTCCGTTGTGCTGCGGTTGCGCTGATGCTCGTGGTGGTCATTGCAGCGGCCGGCTGCGGCGGCACGAAGGTCGAGAACGTCGACCCGACGACCGAAGGCTACGTGAGCGGCCGGTGGAACGACTCGGACGCACGCGCGACGTCCGACGAGCTCATTCCGCAGGCGCTTTCGTCGCCGTGGATCTACGCGTACCGAGGAGCCTACGGTGACACCCGTCCGCGCATCGTCGTGGGCGACATCGAGAACAATACGAGCGAGCACATCAACATCGACGTCTTCATGAACGAGATGGAGCGCGTGCTCATCAACTCCGGCGCCATCCGGTTCGTTGCCGATCCGGAGGTCCGCGCGGCCCTCATGGAAGAGGTCGAGTGGCAGGAAGGCATGGCGAAGGGCGGCGGCGTATCGGGCGCCGTCGAGGAGGGCGTCCTGGGCGCCGACTTCATGATGATGGGCACGATCTCCTCGATCGTCGACCAGGCGGGCAAGAAGGCGATCATCTTCTATCAGGTCGACCTGACGCTCTACGATCTCCGGAACTGGGAGAAGGTTTGGATCGGGCAGGCGCAGAGGAAGCACCTGGTCGAGGGGTCCAAGGTCCGGTTCTAGGAGGCGTTGCGCAGTGCCGAATTCCCTCGTGAGCGTTCCTCCTCCCGGGGACAGACTCACACGTCCACTCCGCATTCGTGTCGTTGCACCGAGGGCGCCGGTCGCCGCGGTCTGTGTCGCCGTTGCGGTGCTCTGCGTCCTGGTCGGCTGCACTCAGCACGCGAAGGTCCTTTGCGAGCCCCTGAATCTCGCTTCC
>JAUWRQ010000145.1 GCA_030610515.1 Candidatus Eiseniibacteriota bacterium
AGCGGCAACGCCCACGATGAACGAGAGAGCAATCGTCCATCGTCCTCTGTGGAGCATCGCGACGTACTCGCTGAAACTCAGTTCGCGCTCAGGTTCACCCCGCACAGGTCCTCCACTCGCATCGGCGAACAGGTCAGTTCGTCGCGTTCACGATGACATTCGCGATCAGAGCCAAGGTGGTCAGAAGACCGGTCCATTGGAACACGCGGGGCCAGAACTGGGGACGCACGACGATCATGTCACCCGGCTCCATAATCAGAAGAGCCTCCGTTGTTCGCTCTTCCATGAACTTGTCTATGTCGATCTCGATGACACGGGTCTCCTCACCCACCAGCCTCACGACCTTAACGTTCCCGAGCTTCGCATTCCGAGTGGGTCCCCCGGCCAGCGACAGAACCTCGAGAAGATCTGTCCCATCGGGAACGGAATAGAGACCCGGAACATTCACCTCTCCCCACACTCTCACTCTGATCTGCAGCTCGTCCGAGACGCCGGGCGTGAGATAGTACTGGGGCCGCATCATGGCGGACTGGCCGTCGTCCGTCGCGTCCGCGTTCTGCGCGAGTGCCGCCGTCGTGAACCCGGACATCAGGACGAACGCGAGCAGGCACGCGATGCCTCGAGTCGTCTGGTCGAGCGACCGCAGACGTCGGCGGCGCGGCAGTCTCATCGTGCGACCTCCTGGTTCGTAACTCGTTTCGAGCCCGGCGCTTCGCCGTATTCAAACAGCTATCCGAGTGGAGCGCAATACACTTGTGCTTCGCGGCGGGACCGCCACATCGTGCTACGACAGAAACGGAACCGAGCTCTCGCCCGGTTCCGCTGAACGCGACCCGTCAGGGCCGGATGCGTCTCAGGTACTCCGTCTTACTTGGCAAGAACGATCTTGGACTCGGCCGTCGCGGCACCCGCCGACATTCTAATGAAATACACGCCGCTCGCGACCCGCCGTCCGCTCGCGTCGGTGCCGTCCCACGGGACCTCGAACGTCCCCGCTCCCCTCTCCTCATCAACGAGCGTCCCCACGAGACGACCGGCGCTGTCATACAGCCTGAGCGTGACGTGGGACGCCTCGGGAACCACGAAGGCGATGCGGGACGTGCCCGCGAACGGGTTCGGGCGGCTCCAGACGAGCCGGGACTCCCCGTGCACCACGTCTTCATCAACGGAGAGGGGCTCGCTGTACATCGCGGCGTAGGCGTCTACGATGCCCCACCCCATCGCGGTGTCCGGGGACGCGCTCTGCGAGGCGGTCGAATGGAGGGCGTCGATGACGTCGATCGGTCCCCAGTCGGGGTGCCCCTGGAGCAGGAGGCCGACGGCAGAGGCGGTCAGCGGACAGGAGAACGATGTCCCGTGGGACTCCCTGTACGAGGCGGTGTCCTCGGTCGTGGCGACGTGAACGTAGAGACCCTGAGCCATCACGTCGGGCTTGATCCGCCCGTCGTACGTGGGTCCGACGGAGCTGAAGGAGGCCCTGACGCCCGTCGAGTCGACGGCCCCTATGGAGAGAACGCTGTCGCCGTCGGCGGGGGCAATCATGTATCGCCACGCACCGGCCCCCTCGTTCCCCATCGAGTTGACCACGACGATCCCGCGGGCCGCCGCCATGTCGGCGGCGATCGTCGTCACAGCCGTCCCGCCGTCCATGTCCTCATACGTGTACCAGTCGAGATACCCGAGCGAGCTCGACACGATGTCCGCGCCCAGGCTGTCAGCCCACTCGACACCCTCGACCCAGTAGTCTTCCTCCACCTCGATTTCCTCGTCGACCTTCTCGGTCTTCCCGACAGCGAAGCTCGCGTTGTAGGCGCCGCCATAGAGCTCTCCGTCGTACGCGGCACCCACGCACGAGAGCGTGGCCGTGCCGTGCGAATCCTGACCGTCCGGGTCGCCCGGCTCGTTCGCGGTCTCCGCGTCGTCGTTGATGAAGTCCCGCTCCGCCACAAGATCGAGGTGGCGAAACGCCTGGTGGTCGGTGTCGAAGCCTGTGTCGAGCATGCAGATGAGGACGCCCGTTCCGTCGAACCCCTCGTCGTGGAGGTCCACGATGCCGATCTGATCAAGCTGACCGAAGGACGGCCCGTAGTCGAACGAGCGGCCTCCACGTGCTACGTTGCCGGGAGCCGAACCGTGCCGACGCTCCCCCGTGCCATCGAAGGGGATGGGCTCGCGCTTGGTCCCTCGTGCGACGGGCCGAACCTCGCGAACGAACGGGAGCGCTTCGATTGCCGCCGCTTGGTCCGCGTCGGCCGTCACAGACACGGCATTCAGCCAGCGGCTTCTCGTCTCGATGATCGCCCCTGTCGCCTCGACCTCGGCGGTGTGCGCTCGAGAGACCGGGACGTCGTTCAGGTTCACCTCGGCGCCCACCTTCGCCCGCCTGGCGAGCGAGCGCTCGGGCAGAGCCGCCCTGAAGGCGGCGACCGCGGCGGCTTCCCCTCCCCGCCCGAGCCCCTTGTCCGTGAAGAAGACCCACATTCTGGCTCCCACGGCATCCTCCGCCCGAAACCCGGTGTCCGCCGAGGCCGCGGGTGGACCCGCGACCGAGGGGAGCGACAGGGCGGCAACGAGTACTAGTGAAAACCCCACGGCAACGTTCTGTCTCGTGCGTCTCATGCTGTTCTCCGCGTAAGTATGTTATCTGACTACACTTAGCATTATAGCACACCCGCCGCCGCTCATCAAGCCGATCCTAGGAAGCGAAGACCAACAGGCCTCCCAGCGTAACCCCGGGACACGCGCCCGGGCCCGCCACCCGCCCCGTCAGGGCCCGCCGGACCCCCGGCTGCATCGGTGTCGACTTCCGGCTCACCCAATGCTACGGTCCGCCGTCGGGCAACACGGCCCAAGGAGAATGCGGTCCACCTTCGATTGAAAGCGCATGCGGGCAACCAAGTCAGCGGTCCACCTTCGATTGAAAGCGCATGCTGGCAACCGAGTCAACCGAATCAACATTCCAGGAGAATCAGATGGCGGAGGAGCGCGGCGGCGACCGGTGCCATGTCTGCCCGGTCTGGATGGCATACACGTTCGACAATCCGTTCAGGCGCCTGTTCCATCGCCCGGAGCGGATGTTCCGCGAGTACGTCAAGCCCGGGGCGACGGTCCTGGACTTCGGATGCGGCCTCGGGTTCTTCTCCATCGCGATGGCACGGAGGGTCGGCGACCAGGGTCTCGTCATCGCGGCCGACCTGCAGCAGGAGATGCTTGATCGCCTCGCCAGAAGGGCGAAGCGAGCGGGCGTTGGGGACAGAATACGGGTCCACAGGACCGACGCGGACGGGATAGGCCTGAGCGCCGAGATCGATTTCGGGCTCGCCTGCTGGGTCGTGCACGAGACACCGGACATCCCGGGGCTCTTCCGTGAGTTCGCGTCGCTCCTGAAGCCCGGGGGACATCTCTACGTCATGGAGCCCAAGACGCACGTCTCGGAGGACGGCTTCGAGGAGATGATGTCCGCGGCGCGCGACGCCGGGCTTCGCGACGTGGCGAGCCCCAAGGACGCGCTCAGCAAGACCGTCGTGTTCAGGCGGCCGATCGATAGGGATTACTCTACAGCAGCGACCGGAGAGACTCGAAGTTCGCGAAGTCGGCGTGGTGGATGATGAACGCCTCCGGCGTCCGGCGCACGCCGTCGCCCTCCTTGGCGTGCGCAGCGATCATGTGGCAGATCTCTGACGGGACGCCGTGCTGGAACGCGAGCGCGGTTCCCGAAAAGGGGTGCCTCAGATCCTTCCCGACGTCACTCTTCGAGTACTTGCCTCCGTCGCGCTTGTACTCGAGGAGCTTCCCAACGTCGTGGAGAATACCCCCCGACACGAGGTAGTCCATGTTGATGGGCATCCTCTCGCCGTAGAAGCCGGACATCGTCTCTGCGATGGCGACGGACGTCCGCGTAACCGAGCGCGTGTGCTCGAGGAAGCTCACGCCGGTGTCGATGAGCAGCGTGAACGGGATGTCCTCGAGGTCGCTCACCTCCCAGCCACCTTGCTCCATCGCGTCGATCCAGACGTCGAGCGTCTTCTCCCGGAGAACCTCATCCGAGATGAGCTCGAGCTCCGGCAGCGCCTTCCTCACGTCGTCTCTCGTCGGCATGTTCGAACCTCCTGATCCGCCCTGTGTCGCTCCCGACCGCAGTCCACGGACGCCTCTCGGCGGCCCACCGCGTCCCATTCGGGCATCCCCGTCCGTTCGGCCTTCTGTCAGGACCCTCTTGCGGCGAGCTTCTTCCGCGCGTACGAGAGAAGTCCCCCGGCATCACGTATCGCGAGTATCTCTGCAGGCAGCGGCGGGAACGGAAACTCTGTGCCCCCCACGATGATCTTGCCGCTCTCGACGTCCAGCGAGACCTCGTCTCCGTTCTCGTATGCCTTGACGGCCTCGGGCGCTTCTACGAGAACAAGTCCCTGGTTGATGGCTGCCCTGTAGAAGATCCGGGCGAAGCTCTCAGCCACCACGGCCGCCAGCCCCACGTCCTTGAGGCCCAGCACCGGCTGCTCGCGCGAGCTCCCACATCCGAAGTTCGCGCCCGCGAGGATGATGTCCCCGGGCTGAACGCTTCCCGCGAATCCCGCGTCGAGATCCTCGAGAAGATGGGGCCTGATCTCCTCCGCCGTCGAGCACGTGTAGGTGTATTTGCCGGGGAAAAGCATGTCCGTGTTGACGTCGTCCCCGTATCTCCAGACTCTCACGTGTCCCTCCTTGACCGCCCATGGCGGCGGCCCTTCCCTCGGCCGCGCGCTCAGACAGGCTGAAGTCGGCGCGTCAAGCGACCTTGCGGGGATCGGTCACTTCGCCCTTGAGCGCCGACGCCGCGACGGTCTCCGGGCTCGCCAG
>JAUWRQ010000308.1 GCA_030610515.1 Candidatus Eiseniibacteriota bacterium
GGCCCTCCATAGAGACCCCCGCACCGGCGCCACCAGCCATGAACGCGCCATCGTAGCAGGAGGTCTCGGGACTGTCAACCTCCAGCGCTTCCAGTAGAGCCCACAGGGCCCCCTTGCCGTCGTAGTAGTCGATCACGGACTCCGGGACGCCCCAGGACTGACGCGAGCGGGCGCCCGTGAGGGCTCCGCTGAGCCGCCAGCCCTCCTTGTGGCCGCCGTCCGAGAGGCCGAACGCCTTCCCTATCTCGAACACCCGCAGGTCCCGTGCGCCCATGTTCCTGTTCCTGAGGATTACGTCCAAGAGCCCCGGCATGAGGGACGTGCGCAGCAGAGGCGTCTCCTTGTTGACGGGGTTCTTGACCTCGATGGCCTTCCCGCCAAACACGGCCGCCGCCTTCGGTGTCACGAACGAGCTCGTGAGTACCTCAGTGAAACCCAACCCTACCATCGCGTCCAGGACGCGCGTCCGGAAGGCCCTCGCACTGTCCCCCGTCGCCGCCAACGGGTGGAACGGGACGACCGCCTCGATGCGGTCGTAGCCGTGGATCCGCGCGATCTCCTCGATCAGATCGGCCTCGGTCTCGATATCGTGTCTGTGCGGCGGAACGCCGACGTCGAGAGCGCCGCCGCCGGAGGTCTTAACGTCGAACCCGAGGCGCCCCAGGTAGTCCGTCATCACGTCGCTGGAGAGCTCGTCGACGAGCATCCCGCGAACGCGGTCCTCGCGGAGTTTCACGCGGACCTCGGGTGCCTCGGTCACGCCTTCGTCGGCGGCGCCCTTCGCGACCTCGCCGCCACCGAGCTCGGCCATGAGCCCACAGGCGCGGGCTGCGACGTCGCTCATGGTGGAAACGTCGACGCCGCACTCGAACCTGACCGACGCCTCCGTCCTCATCGCGAGGCGCCCCGCGCCCCGACGCACCGTGACGGGATCGAACCACGCGCACTCGAGCAGCACGTTCGTGGTCGAGTCCGTCACTTCAGAGCCACCGCCTCCCATGATCCCGGCGAGCGCCACCGGCGTCTCGCCGTCGCAGATGAGAAGATGGGATGTTTCGAGCTCCCGCTCCTCCCCGTCCAGGGTGACGAGTGTCTCGCCTGGTCTCGCTCGGCGGACGACGATGCGCTTCGCCTCGAGCCGGTCGTAGTCGAACGCGTGAATGGGATGTCCGTACTCGAGCATCACGAAGTTCGTGACGTCGACGATGTTGCTGATGCTCCTTAACCCTGCGCCCCTGAGTCTCCTCTGGAGCCAGTCGGGCGACGGGCCTGCGGTGAGTCCCTGAACAACCCGCGCGATGTAGCGCGGGCATCCCTCGGGGTCCTCGATCTCGACCGAGGCGAGGCTCTCGACCGGAGCGCCCCTTTCCACCAGAGCGACGTCAGGTAGCTTGAATGGAGCGCCCAGCGCCGCGGCGACCTCGCGCGCGACACCGATCACCCCGAGGCAATCCGGGCGGTTCGGCTGCACGTCGAGCTCGATCGCCTCGTCGTCCAGGCCGAGGGTGTCCCTCACATCGTTCCCTGGCGCGACACCGTCGAGCTCGATGATCCCGTCCGAGGACTCCTCGAGTCCCAGCTCAGCCGCGGAGACGAGCATTCCGTGCGAACGGCGCCCGCGGATCGAGCGCTCCGATACCTCGAAGCCTCGCGCCAGCTTCGCCCCGGGGAGCGCCAGGACGCCCGTCAGCCCGGCGCGCGCATTGGGCGCGCCGCAGACGACCGTCGAGGAACCCTCGCCCCAGTCAACGACGCACACGGAAAGCGTGTCTGCGTCAGGATGCCTGTCGCAGGTCACGACCCGCGCGGCGGTAAGCCCCGTGACGGCAGCACCAGGGGCTCCGAGGTTCTCGGTCTCGGTGAGCGACTCGGTGAGGATTCTGGCGAGTTCGGTCCCGCTCAGATCGAACTCGACATGGTCCCGGAGCCACTCGAGGCTCATCCTCATCTCTTAGAGACCTTCCTGTGCAGCCAATTGAGACCTTCCTGTGCAACCAAGCCTGTCTCAGCGACGCGCTTCCGAACTCACCCCGGCGCTTCCGAACCCACCCCGACGCTGCGACTCCCGAACCGTCTCGACAGCGTGAGCCTAGACCTGCCCCAGGAACCGCAGATCGTTCTCGAAGAAGAGACGAATGTCGTCCGTTCCGGTCATCATCATGGCGATGCGGTCGACACCCAGCCCGAAGGCGTACCCCGTGTACACGTCCGGGTCGTAGCCGACGGCCTCGAATACCCTCGGGTCGACCATGCCGGCGCCCAGAAGCTCGACCCAGCCCGTGCCCTTGCAGACGGCGCAACCCGCGCCCTTGCAGATCCTGCACTCGACGTCGATCTCGGCCGAAGGCTCGGTGAACGGGAAGAAGCCCGCCCTGAACCGGAGACCCACGTCGACACCGTAGAGTTCGTGCAGGAACTTCGTGAGCACGCCCTTGAGCTCCCCGAAGCGGACGTTCTTGTCCACGTAGAGCCCCTCGAAATGGTAGAACTCCGAGCCGTGCGAGGCGTCCGGCGTCTCGTTCCGGTAGACGCGCCCGGGAGAGATGATCCGGATCGGGGGCTTCCTCGACTGCATCACGCGAATCTGCACGGGCGACGTGTGCGTACGCAGGAGCTTCCCGCCCTCAACGTAGAACGTGTCGTGCATGTCCCTCGCCGGATGGTCGGCGGGGATGTTCAGAGCATCGAAATTGTGGAAGTCGTCCTCTATGTGCGGACCGACGGCGACCTCGAAGCCGAGCGTCCTGAAGATCGCCTCGAGACGCTCGAGAGTTCTCGTGATCACGTGCTTGCGCCCGACCCACGGACGCC
>JAUWRQ010000062.1 GCA_030610515.1 Candidatus Eiseniibacteriota bacterium
GACGCCCATCGAGATAGACGCCTACGTGGACGGCAAGGTCGTCGAGATCATCGAGGGCGAGGGCGTCGTCGTGGAGGCGGTCGGTTCGTTCATTCAGGGCATCTTCGGAGTCGGTGGCGAGCGGACAGGTGAGATCAAGGTCGTGGTCGGGGGTCCGGACCAGCCGCTCGACGCCTCCAGTATCGACGAATCCTGCGCCGGCAAGGTCATCGTCGGCGGTTCGCACGTGACGTGGGAGGGCCTTCAGAAGGCCACGAAGGTCGGAGCCGTAGGTGTGGTCGTCGGGGGGTTCGACGACCCGGACCTTCGCAGGCTCCTGGGCAAGGACCTCGGCGTCGCGATCACAGGCCAGGAGGACATCGGGACGGCGCTCATACTGACCGAGGGGTTCGGCGCGATGGCGATGGCGCCCGCGACGTTCGAACTTCTGAAATCGCGTGAGGGAATGAAAGCGTCGATCAACGGCGCGACGCAGATCCGCGCCGGCGTCATCCGTCCCGAGATCGTCGTGCCGGTGGAGGGCGCGAGCCTCGCTGATACCGACACCGACCACGAGGCATCCTCAGGTCTGGAGATCGGAAGCACGGTGCGCATCATACGCGAGCCCAACTTCGGCAACCTCGGTCAGGTGACCGGTCTTCCCAACGAGCTCCATACGATGGAGTCGGAGACGATGGTTCGCGTCCTGGGCGTCAAGCTGGACGACGGGCGGGAGGTGCTCCTCCCGCGCGCGAACGTGGAGATGATCGAGCGGTAGTGCGCGCTCGATCACGGGCGCTCGACCGCACGACGCGGCGCAGGACATTTGGCTTGACAGTTCGTGAGGAGTCTGTTACTTTCTCGGTTCATCTCCTCCTCGTTTTGCCTCTTCGGACGGCCTACGGGGAAGGACGTCATCGCGTCAGCATGTGAGCTTCGATGAGGAGCGGTTGATGTTCGAAGATGGGGCGCGCCCGAGCGCCGCGGGGTTTTCCATGTGGGCCGTTGTCGTCGTTGCGATGGCGCTTGCGGCCCTCTTTCTGTGTCCCGCGCTGGCGCTGGCTCAGGAGGATCTCGAGGTCGCGGAACCCGAGACCACCGCTCCCGTGTTGCTCGCTCCGCCCAGAGGGCTCTCGATCGTCGACACCCGTAACGACCGCGGTGGCTCCGTGACGCTCACCTGGGAGCTGTCGCCGGACGAGGCGGACGGGCTCGTCACGGGTTACGAGATCCACCGCTCGGCCGACCCCGACACAGGATTCGCCTTCTCCGGGCGCGTGCCGGCGGGCAGCGACACCTACAGAGACAGTGGACTCGAGGACGGCGCCGAGTACTACCACAAGGTCGCCGCGACCGATGGAGGCATCGAGTCGTTCTCTGAGATCGTGGGACCGACTGTCGCCTTCCCGCAGTGGTTCAACAGGGCCCGGATCAACGTACTGATCGCCGTCATCATCTTCGTACTGGCGATCGTTTACTTCGTGACGTCGGCGCGCTCCGGCAAGGAGCTCTTCATCCGACGGCTCCCCGGCCTCGATGAGGTCGACAACGCCGTCGGCCGTGCCACCGAGATGGGGAAGCCCATCCTGTACATCTCGGGTCTCTCCTCGATCTCGGACGTCGCTACGATAGCCGCGATCAACATTCTGGGTGAGGTTGCCAAGAAGACGGCGGAGTACAACACGAGGCTCATCGTTCCCTGCGCGGACCCGATCGTCATGGCGGTGGAGCAGGAAGTCGTCAAAGAAGCCTACGCTGAGGTCGGTCGTCCCGATAGCTACAACGACGACGACGTCTTCTATCTTACTCGAAGCCAGTTCGCCTACGTCGCCGGCGTCAACGGCATCATGGTCCGGCAGCGCCCTGCCACGATCCTCTACATGGGCATGTTTTTCGCCGAGTCGCTGGTTCTCGCGGAGACCGGTGCGTCCGTGGGCGCAATCCAGATCGCGGGGACGGACGCGGTCACGCAGCTTCCGTTCTTCATCACATCGTGCGATTACACGCTGATCGGCGAGGAGCTCTACGCCGCCAGCGCGTATCTTTCGAGGGAACCGGTGCTTCTTGGAGGACTCAAGGGGCAGGACACGGTCAAGTTCGTCGTCGGAGTCCTTCTGATCATCGGTTTCATCGTCGCGACGCTCGCGGCGACCGGTGCGATACCTACTGACTTCATGGCCCCGCTCTATGTGACGGGGTAGTAGTTCTCGGGGGAGAGCAACGATGCGTCGACGGCTGCCACTGGCACTCTGCTTCATCGCCGGCATCTTCACGGCCGTGCAGTACTTCATACCGCACGCGGCTGTCCAGGATTTTCAGGAGCAGCTCCTGGGGTGGCTGATGACGCTGCTCGCGTTCGCGTTCCTCCTCGGTACGGTCAGCCTCATCAGACTCCACTGGCACAAGATAAGGAACAGGGCCGACGATCGCGGCTATAGCTTCGTGGCGCTGGCGGGCCTTACCACCATGATCGGGCTCGGCCTTTTCCATCCGGCCCACCACTCGCCCGACTCCCCGTTCAACGTCATGTTCCAGAACGTACAGGTTCCGATCGAGGCGACCATGTTCTCGCTCCTGGCGTTCTACGTCGCATCGGCGGCGTTCCGGGCGTTTCGGGCCAGGACGCTCGAGGCCACGCTGCTCCTGGTCGCCGCGTGCGTCGTGATGCTGGGCCGCGTCCCGCTGGGCGAGCTCATTCATGAGCAGATCCCGATTGCCACGCGCTGGATTCTCGAGGTTCCCAATCTCGCCTCGAAGAGAGGCGTCATGATCGGCGTCGGCCTCGGGATGATGGCGACGTCGCTGAAGATCATCCTCGGTATCGAGCGGGCGTGGATGGGTGGTACGGACTAGCCCGCGAGCCTTCGCGGTACGTTAGACGTCAGTGGGTTTTCGGAGGATTGGATGAGCGGTGTGAGCGGCTTCGAGAAGTTTCTTAAGATCGACAGACGGTGGATATTCCTTGCCGTCGGCGTCGCCGTCGTGATCCCGTTCTTCTTTCCGCTCGGGCTCCTCGTCGACGTGACGCCTCCAGTGCAGTCGCTCTACGACGCGGTCGACGTCCTTCCGCCGAGCTCGCAGCCGCTCCTTCTCGCGATCGACTACGCGCCGGCGACGCTCCCCGAGCTCGAACCGATGGCGCTCGCAATCCTGCGGCACGCCTTCAGCAGGGACGTCAATGTCGCCGTAATGACGCTGCACCCGGCCGGGTACGGCCTGGCGGAGCGCGCCGGCCTGCAGGTGGCCGAGGAGTACGACCGTGTCTACGGCGAGGACTACGTCTACCTTGGATTCCAGCCCGGGACATCCGCTGTAATCTTGAGCTTGGGCGTCAACATCAGGAACGTGTTCCCGGAGGACGCCTACGGCACGCCGCTCTCGGAGTTCCCGATAATGGACGGGATCAGGAACTACGATGACATCCCGCTCCTCATCACGCTGGCCGGTTGGTCTGCGGCGGAGGCTTGGGTCTACTTCGCTCATGAGCCGTTCGGCCAGGAGGTCGGTGCCGGTGTCACGGCCGTCATGGCGACCGACTACTACCCGTATCTGAACACCGGGCAGCTGGTCGGTCTACTGGGTGGCATGCGGGGCGCGGCCGAGTACGAAGGACTGGTCGGGCACCCGGACAAGGGCGTGAGGGGGATGGACTCGCAGTCGATTATCCACATGCTCATCATCGCGCTCATCGTCGTGGGCAACATCGCCTACTTCGCGACCAGGAAGTCCAAGAAGCTCGCCGGCTAGGGATTCGCACAGGTCTCGCGGGCGCGCTGCACGGCAGTGGGAGGAATCGACGGTGACACTCTTCTGGACAACGATCGGGGCGATCCTCACGCTGTCGATCTACAGCTTCCTCTACAAGGACAACCCGTTCTACAAGTTTGCGGAGCACCTCGTCGTCGGTGTTTCCGCGGGCTACTACCTCGTTATCTACTACTGGAACTACATCGACCCGAATGTCGTCACGCCGGTCTTCCTGCTCCGCGTCGGGGCCGACCGGATACCGCTCCTGGGTATGGACTGGTGGATGGCGCTCATCCCCGGGATCCTCGGGCTCCTCCTGTACATGCGGTTCTTCCCGAAGGTCGCCTGGGTGGGCAGATGGCCGCTCGGTATCTACGTCGGCGGGTACGCCGGCCTGGGCCTCTCGCCGATCATGCAGGCCCGCGTCATCACGCAGCTTGGCGCCAACGCGCTGCCGCTCGCGGGAGTTGAGGACCCCTTCGCCGCGATGACCAATCTGGTGCTCGGAATCTCCATCTTCGCCGTCATGACCTACCTGTTCGTGGCCAAGCGGAGTATGGGTGCTGGGAACAAGCTCGTGCGCGCGGGCGTCATCGTGCTTGCGGCCGTCATAGGCTACGTCGGCTATCTCGCGCTCTCGCTTCTGTCGAATGCGGGCGTCGTCTCTCTGACGAACATCCTGCTCGTCGTCGGACTCCTCGGAACGCTCTCGTACTTCTTCTTCTCGATGAAGCACAAGGGGCTCCTGGGCGGGCTGGCCCGCGTCGGTATCGTTTTCCTCATGGTCGGGTTCGGGGCCTCGTTCGGCTACACTGTGATGTCTCGAATCTCGCTTCTGATCGGTAGAGTCGGGTTCCTGCTTCACGACTGGCTGCATCTGATCGACTGATTCAAGCCCTGTGGGAGGCCCCGCCGGACCCTCCGGCCTCTCGAGAGCGATGCTTTCCGTAGCGCGGACGGACGATGAAGCTCTGCCTATCCTTGGTCGTTTTGCTTCTTCTCGTTTCCGCGGCGGCGCCGGCCGCCGACGATGCGGAGACGGTCGATCCCTTGATGAGCGACGTTGAGGGCGCTGTCCAGGCGCCCGTCGATTCCATTCCTCCGGCGCCGCCCTCGGACCTCGCCGCACGCGACCACATCGAGAACACCGACGCAGGTGACAAGATCGCCCTCTCGTGGTCGCTCTCGCCCGACGACGGTGCGGGAGCGGGCGACGTCATCGGCTATCTGGTCCTGCGCCATCCATCGCCCGACGCGCCTGGTGACACGGTCGCCGTGGTCGGAGCAGGCTCCGGCAGGTGTCTCGATGAGGCGGTCGAGCCGGGCACGGCCTACTACTACACCGTGGCTTCGCTGGACGGCGCGAACGCGTCCGAGCCCGTGCTCGCGGGGCCGGTAGCGGGACGCACGAATCTCTGGCAGCCGGCGCGCACGTCCGTCTTCGTGCTCATGATCGTTTTCTTCGCCCTGGTCATGATCTTCACACGTCTCGCGGAGCGCGGCGCCGCTCTTTTCATCCGGCGGATTCCAGGTCTGAACGCCATCGAGGAGGCTGTCGGCAGGGCGACCGAGATGGGACGGCCCGTTCTCTACGTTCCGGGCATCGGCGAGATCGACAACATCATGACGATCGCGAGCCTCACGATCCTCTCGCACGTGGCGAAGATCACGGCGAAGTACGAAACACCCTTGATCGTCCCGACGGCGAGGGCGGTCGTGATGTCGGCCGCGGAGGAGGTCGTCAAGGAAGCCTACGCGGAGGCCGGGCGCCCGGACGCATACAACCCCGACAACATCCGCTACCTGTCGGACGCTCAGTTCGCATTCGCCGCGGCAGTGAACGGCATCATGCTCCGCGAGAAGCCGGCCGCGAACCTCTACATGGGCGCGTTCTGGGCGGAGTCGCTGCTCCTGGCGGAGACCGGTTTCGAGGCGGGCGCCATCCAGGTCGCCGGGACCGCGATGGTCTCTCAGCTTCCCTTCTTCGTGACCGCGTGCGACTTCACGCTCATGGGGGAGGAGCTCTACGCGGCCAGCGCCTACCTCTCGAGAGAGCCCAAACTCATGGGAAGCCTCAAGGGCTCCGACTGGATGAAGATGGTGACCATCATTCTCATGGGCGCGGGTGTGATTCTGAACCTCATGGGTGCCACCGGGATCGTCAACTGGTTCCAGACGCAGTAGCCGGGGAAGAGAGATGAGACGCGGAATACCTCTGGCCATCACGTTTCTGATCGGGCTTTTCATGCTCGTCGACTTCTTCGTCCCGCACTATCGGGTGTCGGACCTGGCGGGGGAGATGAAGCAGTGGGGCACGATCGTGATCGCCGCGTCCATACTCCTCGGTGTCGGGAACCTCATCCGCGTGCATTTCCACAAGATCCGCAGAAGGCGTGACGGTTGGCAGTACAGCATCACGACGCTTCTGATCATGGCAGTGATGTTCGCGTTCGGCGGTCCATGGGGGACGATCCAGGAGGGTTCGGCCTTCAACTGGATGTTCCTGAACATGCAGGTGCCGCTCCAGAGCACGATGTTCTCGCTCCTGGCATTCTTCATCGCATCGGCCGCGTATCGTGCGTTCAGGTTGAGGTCGGCCGAATCGGGGCTTCTGCTCACAGCTGCCATCATCGTGATGCTCGGGCGCGTGCCGCTCGGCCAGCTGCTCACGAGAGCGCTTCCCGAGCAGGCGACGCTCCCGTGGCTCACCGAGACGATCATGGCCTATCCGAACATGGCGGCCTTCCGAGGGATACTGATGGGCGCGGCGCTGGGCGTGATGGCGATGGGACTCCGCGTCATACTGGGTATCGAGCGCTCCTATCTGGGTGGCGAGAAGTAGGAGAAGGTCCATCTATGGCATGGCTGGCTGGCATCGGCAGGATCGACAGGCGGATCATCTTCGTCCTGATCCTCGTGGCGGTCGTGTGGC
>JAUWRQ010000320.1 GCA_030610515.1 Candidatus Eiseniibacteriota bacterium
ATCAGGAACCTGGGTTCGAGGATCACCGACATCTAGTTCTGGACCGGAGGCAAGTTCCGCGTGGCTCGGACCGCACTACTGACGGCCCGGGTGAGTGAGATCCCTGAACGACCGCCGGTCGGATGACCGGCGAACGGAATGATCATGGAAGGTCGTCTCTACAGCCTGGCCAGATGGCTAAGACCCGACGTCGAGAGCCTGCCGGCCGATGCGCGCGAGATCGCCGTCGCGGACGTCTTCGGATTCGTCTACACGCTCCCCTTGGCACTCGTCGGGTTGGTGTGGCTTTCCAGGGTGACGATCCTTGACGTGGCCCTGCACGAGTGGCCGACATTCCTTGGGCTGCTCGTCCTCGTCTACGTGTTCAGGAAGCTCGACTTCCAGTTCTTCGTCGAGGTCAAGGAGGGGACGTTCGGGGGAATCGGGGGAACGCTGGAGCTCGTGCTCGTGTGGGCGGCGGCCCTGGTGTTCGGGCCCACGACTCTGTGGCTCGTCGTGCTCTGGCGGATCGCGAGCGCCCTCAGGCGGTGGGTACGGGCTGACGGAGCCGACATCCGATGGCAGGCGCTACGCGCGCTCTCCATGAGCGTCGCGGAGGACACGCTTCCCCCGCTGGCCGCTCTCGCGCTCTACAGGATGTGGGGTGGCGTCATACCGCTTCCGGGGCTCTGGCTTCGTGCGGTCCGACCGGCCTTCTACGCGACGCTCGCGAAGGTCGCCCTGGCGACACTGCTGAACGCCCCCTACTTCGTGTATTTCGCGCGTTCGCGGACCTTCCGACTCGCCCCGCTCAGGCGGAGCCCGTTCGCGCGGTTCTGGGCGAGCTCGTCGTCCTGGCCGCTCATCGTGGAACCGTTCGGTGTGCTTGCGGCGGGCATCTACATCCAGGACGGCCTCTGGGCCTCCTTGTTCCTGGTTGCCGGCGCGGTCCTCGCGAGTGTACTGGCCCACGCGCTCTCCAGGTCGGTCGAGCACGCTCAGCATCGATCGAGGGAACTCGAGAGACTCGAGAACCTGAGCCGCGAGATCATCAAGGCTCCGCCCGACGCGACAACGCTCGTCCAGATCCTCGAGAGACACGCGTCGACCATGTTCGCGCTCTGCCAGCTCGAGATCCGCATCTTTCCGGACCAGGTCGTCGTGCGAAGGCAGTACCGCGATCGCCCGGTTCCCGACGAAGCGTGGGAGTGGATGGGTACGCAGACGCGGGCCAGGGTTTTCAGGCCCGGGGAGCGGTTGCCGTGGTCCGAGGAGCCGACGCCCGTCGCTGTGCTGATGGTGCCGATCCTGAACACAGAACGCAGCGAGGCCACCGGAGGGATCTCGCTCCGACGGCGGCAGAACCCCGAGAGGGCGGCGGAGATGCTCCCCGCGGCGCAGTCGCTCGCCGCCCAGATCGCCTCCGCCCTCGACGCCGCAAAGCTCCATTCGAAGCTTCTGGAGCACGAGCGCGTCGAAAAGGAGCTGGCGGTGGCCGCTGAGATACAGGCCAGCCTCATGCCGCGGAGGGCTCCCGACATACCGGGGTGGCAGGTGAAGGCCATGATCGACTCGGCGCGCGAGGCGTCGGGCGATTTCATAGACATCATACCGCTGCCCGATCACAAGTGGGCGTTCCTGGTCGCGGACGTGTCGGGCAAGGGTCTCCCGGCCGCGCTCTACATGGCGCTGGCGCGGACGCTCATTCGCACGTTTGCGTTCGAGTATCCTGACGACCCGCACGAGGTGTTCGCGGCGACGAATCGTCGGATCCTCGACGACACGGACGACGATCTCTACGTCACCGTTTTCTACGGCGTGCTCGACCCGGGCACGGGCGTACTCCGATACGCGAACGCCGGGCACAACCCGCCCTATCTGTTGCGCAACGGGGGCTCCGCGGACGTGGACGAGCTCACGGGTACCGGGATTCCGCTGGGCATGCTCCGCGAAGCGTCGTGGGAGACGGGCCGCGTGGAGATCGCGCACGGCGAGGCCGCGGTGATGTACACTGACGGAGTCACGGAGGCTCAGAACCCGGACGAGGAGTTCTTCGGCGAGGATCGACTGCTAGAGCACGCCAGGGCCAACAGAGAGGGCTCGGCCCTCGAGATGCGCGACGTCATCTTCGGTGCAGTGCAGGAGTTCATCGGCGACGCTCCGAAGTTCGATGACATCACGCTCGCCGTGGTCAAGCGCGATCCACGGGGGAATGGGGGAGAGACGAGTTGAAGTCCTTCGAGGATCTGTCGTATCGCGCGCAGGTGGACCGGCTTCGGGCGTTGGGCGAGCGGGCGCTTCGCGAGTTCGGCGTGAACGCGCCCACGCTTCGACACATAGCCCATGCGGAGAACACAACCTTCGACGTGCGCTCGACGAGGGGCGGCGTCGGACGGGCTCCGAAGGGACCCTACGTCGCGGGCCGCTACCTTCTGAGGATTCACCGACCGGGCTACCAGACCAAGGAGTCGGTCACGTCCGAGCTCGCCTGGCTCGCGGCGCTGCGCGATGACCTGGACCTCCACGTTCCCACCCCCATCGCAGCTCGCGACGGGAGCCCCTTGGTGGTCGTCGAGACGGAAGGCGTGCCCGAGAAACGGATATGCTCGCTCCTCAGGTGGATGAGCGGGAGTTCGTACGGCGGGAAGGGCGAGCGTCCCGTCCATCTCAGGCGGATAGGCCGCCTGATGGCGCGACTGCA
>JAUWRQ010000215.1 GCA_030610515.1 Candidatus Eiseniibacteriota bacterium
GAACATCGGAGTTGCCGTGACATCCCCATACGGAGGAGAGAGATGATGCAGTCCCACAGACCGGTGGGCGTTCTGTTCTGTACGCTGGCTCTCCTGTCCGCCGGAATCACAGTCTCTTCAGCGGAGACCCCCGAGAGCACCACCAGCGTGAGTCATTCGCTGCCGCCCATCGCCCGCGTCATCCCCGTCGCCGACACGACGCACGGCGACGTCCGCGTCGACGACTATGCGTGGATGCGCGACCGCGACGACCCCGAGGTCATCGCGTACCTCGAGGCCGAGAACACCTACACCGAGGCGATGATGAGCCACACGGAGCAGTTCCAGGAGGACCTCTACGACGAGATCATCGGGCGCATCAAGGAGACCGACCTCACGGTGCCGTACCGCAAGGACGGCTACTTCTACTACTGGCGCTCCGAGGAGGGGAAGCAGTACAGAATCTTCTGCCGGAAGACCGGGAGCCTCGAAGCCGAGGAGGAGATTCTCCTCGACGAGAACATTCTCGCCGAGGGCCGCGACTACTTCGACGTGGGAACGGTCTCGATGAGCCCCAACCACCTGATGGTCGCGTACAGCGTCGACAACACGGGCGCCGAGCACTTCACGCTCCAGGTGCTCGATCTCGTCACGGGTGAGCTCCTGCCTGACGTCCTCGAGGACGTGGATTACGACGTCGAGTGGGCCAACGACCACCGGACGCTCTTCTACACGACGATGGGCGAGGCCGAGCGCACCGACACGCTGGGGAGACACGTGCTTGGGACCGACCGCGAGGACGATGTCCTCATCCACCACGAGCCGGACGAGTCGTACTGGGTCTCCGTCTACCGCACGCGCAGCGATGAGTTCCTCATCCTCGGCATAGGCAAGCGGACGTCCTCCGAGGAGTGGATACTCTGTGCGGACGATCCGCTGGGTGATTTCGAGCTCATCGAGCCGCGAACGCCGGACATGGAGTACTACATCTCGCATCACGGAGACGACTTCTACATCCGCACGAACGCGGGCGGGAAGAACTTCGAGGTCGTGAAGGCACCGGTCGAGACCCCGTCGCGTGAGCACTGGACCTCCGTCGTACCCCACAGGGACGACGTCAGGATCGAGCGACTGTCCTGCTTCCGGAACCACCTCGTCGTCGCGGAGCGCGAGAAGGGTCTCCGGCAAGTCCGCATCATGAACCTTGCGGACGGCACCGAGCATTACGTCGAGTTCCCGGAGCCGACCTACTCCGTGTGGCCCGGCGACAACGAGGAGTACGACACCGAGCTCGTGCGCTACAGCTACTCGTCACTCGTGACGCCCAGGTCGATCTACGACTACAACATGAACACGCGCGAGCAGGAGCTCCTGAAGCAGACCGAGGTCCTGGGCGGCTACGACGCAACGCTGTACCGGTCGGAACGGGTGTACGCCACGGCGGATGACGGGACGGAGGTCCCGATCTCGCTCGTCTACAGGAAGGACAGATTCGAAAGCGGGCGTAATCCACTCACTCTGAACGGCTACGGGGCCTACGGCTCGAGCATGGACCCGTGGTTCTCATCGGCGCGGCTGAGTCTCCTGAACCGCGGCGTCGTGGTCGCGATAGCGCACGTGCGCGGCGGTGGGGAGATGGGTGAGGAGTGGTACGAGCAGGGGAAGATGTTCAACAAGAAAAACACGTTCACCGACTTCATCGCGTGCGCGGAGCATCTCGTCGATGAGGGATACGGAGACCCCGACCGCGCGGGGATGACCGGAGGCAGCGCGGGCGGCCTTCTGGTCGGTGCCGTGCTCAACATGCGCCCCGACCTCTTCTCGCTCGCCGTCGCCAGTGTGCCGTTCATCGACGTGCTGAACACGATGCTCGACGCGTCGATTCCTCTGACCGTCGGGGAGTACGAGGAGTGGGGGAACCCCAACGAGCCCGAGTACTACGAGTATATCAAGTCCTACTCGCCCTATGACAACGTGGGTCCGCACGAGTACCCTGGCGTCCTCGTGACGGCAAGCCTGAACGATCCGCGCGTACAGTACTGGGAGCCCGCGAAGTGGGTAGCGAAGCTCCGCGCCAACTGGGTGACGGACTCGACGGTGCTACTCAAGATGAACATGGGTGCCGGGCACGGCGGTGCGTCGGGTCGCTACGACTGGTACCGCGACATCGCGTTCCGGTACGCGTTCATCCTCGACAGCTTCGGAGCGGCCGGCGACGAGGAGTAGCGGTGTTCTCCTTCCGGACCCGCAGACCCACGTACGAACGCGACCGCGTGGGTGCCATCGAGCGGTTCGACGAGCGCGACAACCTCTTCGCTCGGGAAGACCTGTTTCGCTACTTCGATGACGCGAGCGAGGCGCGCGCCGGCTACCACGAGACTCACCCCGAGCACCGCGAGTACGACGAGCGGACCGCGGCATGCCCCGGCCTGGGCAGGTTCGGCGGTCGTCACGAGTGGGCGCACACGGTCCCGTTCGGGTTCTGCCGCGACATTGCTTCCGAGCGGTTCGTCGACGGCGAGCCCGCTTCGCACAGGGTCGAGCTGAGTCCCGAGGAGGCTTCGCAGCGCGTGAAGCAGCACGCTCTCTCTCTCGGTGCGGACCTCATCGGCACCGGCCCGCTCAACCAAGAATGGGTGCACTCCTACGTCGGTCGCTCGTTCGGTGACGCTGATGGCTTCGAGCCCTGGGGTAGGCCCGTCGACCTGAGTCACCATCCGCACGCGATCGCCATGGGCTTTCGCATGGACAACGACCTTGTGCACGCGGCGCCGGAGTTCCCGACGCTCGTCGCGACCGCTCTGGCATACGCGGTGAGCGCGTGGGTCTCGGTCAGGCTCGCGGCCTACATCCGGACCCTCGGATACTCCGCGCGCGCGCATCACGTCTACAACTACCGCGTTCTCGCCGTGCCGGTGGCCGTCGACTGCGGGCTCGGCGAGCTGTCGCGGGCCGGGTTCCTCCTGACGCGTGAGTTCGGGCTCGGTGTCCGTCTCGGCGCTGTTACGACGGACCTTCCTCTCGTCCACGACGGCCCGGTCGACATCGGTGTCCAGTCGTTCTGCGAGCGATGCGAGATCTGCGCGGAGAATTGCCCTTCAGGTTCCATCCCCTTCGGAGCCAAGACCGAGCACAACGGCATCTTGAAGTGGAAGCTCAACGAAGAGAGCTGCTTCATCTACTGGCACGCGGTGGGAACCGACTGCTCGGTCTGCATGTCGACCTGCCCCTGGACGAAGCCGCGCACGTGGCTGCACCGGGTGGTGTCCCTCGCGGCCTCCGTCAAGGGACCGCACCAGTCGCTGCTCGTCGCGGGCGCGAAGCTCTTCTACGGGAAGCCGGGGCCGCCGCCGCGCGAGCGGGCGACCGGAATGGAGAGCCTCCGGCCCACGCGGATCGGCTTCCACATGCGCGCGCTGGCGGTCTCGCTCGTCATCCTGGCGGTGTTGGGGGTGTGGGCGGGTCTCGGGGCTGCTGGGGGAGACACCGCAGCAGGAAGATTGGCCGCTATAGGTTGGTTCACAGCGGTCGGCTACGCTCTCTGGCTCGCGTGGACCCTTCTGGGCGTAGCCGTCGTGTGGACGTTCGGCGCCGAAGGCGAGCGGCGCGCGTCGTGGATGAGCGCTGCCTTCTTCGGGGGAGTATCGGCGGCCGCAGCTTGGCTTCTCGTGCGCGCATCCGCGTTTCCCGGTTTCTGAGTCATCCCCACCTGAGCGTCCTTC
>JAUWRQ010000262.1 GCA_030610515.1 Candidatus Eiseniibacteriota bacterium
ATTGCATCGACGGCTCCGCGCCCTCCGTGTACTCCTGCACCTTCGATGGAAACGAGGCTTCGGTGCAGGGCGGAGGCCTCTTCTGCTACGGAGGGAGCTCACCGGACATCGAGCGGTGCGCGTTCGTCGGCAACTCCGCCGGCAGGAAGGGCGGCGGCGTCTTCGCGAGTGGCTCCTTCCCCGTCATCACCTGGTGCACGTTCGACGGTAACTCGGCTCAGTGGAACGACGAACCCTACGGGGGCGGCGCCATCCACTGCACGGAAAGCTCCATGCTCGAGATCCGTAGCTCGACGCTCGTGTTCAATGAAGCACGCCACGGTGGAGGCATCTACTTCGACGTAACCTCGACGGGCACGGTCGACAACACCATCATCGCCCTGAGCACCGACGGGCACGCCGTCTACTGCGAGGGGTACGGAGGGACACCACCCGTCATGACCTGCTGTGACCTATACAGCAACTTCCTCGGAGACTGGGCGGACTGCATCGCCCCCCAGTACGGATCGAACGGGAACATCCTCGAGGACCCGCTCTTCTGCTGGAACCAGAACCTCGACTGCCCCTTCTCGCTTCAGCCGGGGTCACCGTGCAGGGAGGCCGCCAACCCGGACTGCGGACTCATCGGCGCGTGGCCGATCGGATGTGACATGGTGGCCGTCGAGCGAACGAGCTGGGGGCTCCTGACGTCGCGTTACAGGCAGTAGCCAAGCTCACCGACGAGTCGCGCGGCGCAACGATGCCGATCGCGACCTCGCGAGCGGCATCTACGTCGTACGTCTCGAGCACAGCGACAAGATCAGCACGCGCGAGTGCGTGCTGTTGAGGCAGCGAATCTGCAGCCGGAGAACGCGATGAGGACGAGGCAGACGAAAACGAGACAAGCGGTGACCCTGATGTTCGTGTCGGTGATGTGCCTTGCCGTTTTCGTCCCGGCCGCGCTGGCCGACGGCGGAGACCGATACCACAACACGTATCGCAAGGACTTCATCATGGACGCGGCTTGGCGCGTCATCGACGAGACGACGGCGATTCCCCTGACCATCATTCTGAAGGACTGCGACTCGGACGACATCCGCGATCTGCACTGGATCCGCTGCTGGGACGTAACATCGGGTTCCGTCCTCCTCTGGGACCACGACTTCGGCGACGAGACGATCGGGAACGACCCGTACGAGTCCAACTACTGGACGTACATCACGACCGTCACCGAGGGGCACCCGAGTCTTCCCAACGATACCCTCCTGACGCCGTCGAACCTGGGCTACGGCCCGGGCGACGCGATCCAGCTCAAGGTCAGCGTGTACTATCGCGACGACATCTTCAACTACACCGAGAGCAGATACCTTCGCGTGCACGTAGGCAGAGGACCCTTCCCCCGACCGGACGGATGGTACGGAGGCGACACGCACTACCACACGATGTACACGAACAACACCGCCGAGTTCGGGGCGCCACTGCCGGCAGTCGTGATGTCGGCCAAGGCGATGGGACTCCACTGGATGACGACGTCGGACCACTCGTGCGATCTCGACGAGACGGGCGACGGCGCTTTCTCCTACGCGACCACTCACTGGGAATACACGATCCAGGACCAGTCGGGCTCGAACACCGTCTATCGCGATAACACGACCATCGGTACGACGTGGGACGTCCTCGGGGATGAGGTCGCCATGTTCGACTCGCCGGAGTTCCGCCTCGAACGCGCTGTCGAGTTGAACGCCGCATCCGTCGACGGCGACTCGTACCAGAAGACCCTGCACTCACTCGTGATGAACGAGGCCTACATAGACTCGCCGCTCTCGGGAGCCCTCGGCGAGCGCCCCGTGACGCCCTCGCTCCCGGACGCGCTCGCCCAGATCACGGGAACCGGGTTCATGTACGCGGCGCACCCGCTATCGGACATGAGCGCCGAATGGGGCGGCATCGATTGGACGATCAACGGCACGGTCTGGGGCGATGAAGACTACGTGACGGCCCTTGGTTTCGAAGCGTTCAGGGGGTTCCAGGCCTTCAACACGCGTCCGACTCGCTACTCGTCGGACCAGAACAACCCGTGGTCCGACTTCGACGCCGGTGTGCAACCGGGCGACCCCTACCCGAACGAGCTCCTGGCCGGCGTCGCGACGTGGGACTACTACCTGCGCGAGAACCTGTCTCCCGTGCGGAAGATCTTCTTCGCAGGCGGGAGCGACGCGCACGGCGACCTCAACTACTCGTCGTATCTGAGCCTCGATAGCTACGCGACGGACAACGCGATGGGCAAGGTGCAGACCGTGGTCCGGGTAGCGGGAGCAGGCCACGGACCCGGGAACCTTCCCCCCATGTCGGAACTGCACGCGGCCTACAGGGCGGGACGGTCGGTCGTGACGGACGGCCCCTTCATCGAGATCGGGATCGACCGCAACGAGGACGGCGACTTCGACGACGAAGGTGACGTCGGGATCGGGGGCGACGCGTCGGGAAGCGCCGCTGAAAGCTGGCCTCTCACGGTGCGCTGGATCTCGAACGCGGACTTCGGTGAGATCGTGTCCGTCCAGTTGTTGGTGGGCGACGGTTCGTCAACGACGACATTCCACTCGCTCGACCCGTGCGCCACCGGCGAAGGGTACGCCGGGGAGCGGACCGTCGAGCTCTCGTCCTACGGATTCGATGGACAACGCTACGTGAGAGCCGAGTGCCTGACCGACCGAGGAGACGACGAGTTCCGCGCGTACACGAACCCCATCTGGCTCTTCTTCGACACGACCTCGGTGACCGAGGCCGAGATCCCGGCGCGACTGTCGCTCGCGCTCAGATCGAACCCGTTCTGCGGTTCGGCGGACGTCATCCTGACGCTCCCGTCCGCAGGAGACGCCACGCTCGATGTCTTCGACATCGCGGGGCGCAGGGTGGTGACACTCCGGCACCTCGGATCGGACGCGGGCACGTCCTGTGTGACGTGGGACGGCAGGAACGAGAGCGGAAGGCGCGTCGGGCCCGGCGTCTATTTCCTCAGGCTGACCCACGACGGTCGCAGCGTGACGGCGAAGGGCGTTCTGCTGCGTTGAGTGTACGCCCGTAGCGTGATGGCGAGGGGCGTTCTGCTGCGTTGAGCGGATGCCATCGCCGCGCGCTCTCAGGTGAATGACATCGCCGCGCGCTCTCAGACAGAAACGCCCCAGGTAGCAGACTCCCGGCGGCGGTC
>JAUWRQ010000264.1 GCA_030610515.1 Candidatus Eiseniibacteriota bacterium
CGAACCTGATGGTCGAGTACGCCGAGAACGACACGCTCTGGGTGATCGTCGAGGACGCCGGCGACCAGTCGAGCGCGACGAGCACGCTCTCAGGCGGCGGCTGCGACATGAGCCACGTGCGGTGGATCTTCGCTCCGACGAACAGTATCTGGACGCGCGACTACGGGCCGTGGTTCATCACGAATGGAAGCGACGTTCAGGGTATCACGGACCACATCTACAACCGTCCCAGGCCGGATGACGATCTGATACCGGGCGTCGTCGGCTCGGACTGGGGTATCCCCGTCTACGGAATGGACCTCGAGGCCACCGGCGGCAACTTCATGTCCGACGGCCGGGGGACGGCGATATCGACGCGCTTGACGCTCGACGAAAACACGTCGCTCACGACGGCCGAGATCGACTCGATCATGAACGCCTACGTCGGCATCGACCGCTTCGAGTGGCTCCCGTACATCGAGACGGGCGGCATTCACCACATCGACTGCTGGGCGAAGTTCCTCTCGCCGCAGAAGATCCTCGTGAGGGAGGTCCCACCGACCCACTCCTCATACGACGAACTCGAGGCGAACGTGGCGTACCTGCAGACGCTCACGAGTTCGTGGGGCAGGCCCTACGAGATCGTCCGCGTCTACACGCCCGGTAACGAGCCGTATACGAACTCTCTCATCGTGAACGACAAGGTCTTCGTCCCGCAGTACGGGACCTCTTGGGACGACGACGCGCTCGACACGTACGAGGCCGCGATGCCCGGCTACGAGGTACTGGGATACACGGGCTCGTGGCTCTCGGACGACGCCATCCACTGCAGGGCGATGGGCGTCACAGATCGCTACATGCTCTACATCGACCACCTCCCCCTGAAAGACAGCCCCGACGAGACGAACCCGTACCGCGTCGAGGCCGACCTCATGGACTACAGCGGGGCGGGATTGAAGACGGACTCGCTCTTCGTCTACTGGGAGACCGACGCGGCTCCAGGTTTCACGCAGGTACTGATGACGGAAGACACGCGGAGCGGGACGTACTACGCCGAGATCCCCGCTCAGGCGATGGGAACCGAGGTCTCCTACTACGTCTTCGCCGCGGACTACTCCGGCAGGCGCGAGACGCACCCGTGGGTCGCTCCCGGCGACGCGCACCGCTTCTCGATCGTCGTCGATACGGAACCCCCGTCCATCTCGCACACTCCGATCACGGACATCACGGCCGGACAGTGGCCGCCGACCGCGGTCGCGCTGGTCAACGACAATACGGTCATGGGCTCGGTCGAGCTCGAGTCCTGGATCAACGGTAGCCCCCAAACGACCGTCCCGATGGCGGAGACCGGACCGGGGACGTACGAGGGAGACTTCGCGGGAACTGCCGTCGCCGGAGACATCGTGACGTACCGCATCAAGGCGCAGGACGCTGCGGCGCCTCCGAACGTGGCCTACGACCCGGAGACGGGGACGCACCAGTTCGACGTCGTCGACGCCATCGACGTCGTCATCTGGGAGCCCGACCCGACGCCCATCTCGGGAGCCGCTCTGATCGTCGGGCTGAACAGCCTTGGCGTCAGCTACGACTACGTGACCGGCCCGATGCCAAACCTCGACGAGTACTCGGCGGCCCTCATCTGCCTCGGCGTGTACTCCACGAACCGCTCGCTCACCACGGCGGAGGCCAACGCCCTCGTCGCGTATCTGGACGCGGGCGGGAACGCCTACATGGAGGGCGGCGACTGCTGGGCCTACGACACGTACCGCACGATCTACAACGGCCACTTCGGCATCAACGGCATCAGCGACGGAGCCGGTGACCTCTCCGCGGTGAACGGAGAGGCCGGAACGATGTGCGACGGGATGAGCTTCGCCTACACCGGCGGCAACAGCTACATGGACCACATCAACGCCACTGGCACGGGTGTCCGCGTCTTCACGAACCCGTCCGACGGCGCCGGTTGTGGTGTCTCCAACGACGCCGGCACGTACAAGACCGTCGGGTGCGCCTTCGAGTTCGGCGGACTCGTTGACGGGACGTCTCCGTCGACGAAAGAAGAGCTTCTGACCGAAATCCTCACGCTCTTCGGCATCATCGAGACCGGCGTCCCCGAGGACGGCACGGGCTATCGATTCACGCTCGAACAGAACAGCCCGAACCCGTTCAACCCGAAGACGACACTCCGGTTCCAGCTGCCTCAGGAAGCGGACGTCGAACTCACCGTGTACAACGCGGCCGGGAAGCGCGTCGCGACCCTCGTCGACGGAATCACCGAGGCCGGACGGCACACGGTCGTCTGGCGCGGACTCGACGACGGAGGCAAGCGCGTAGCGAGCGGCGTCTACTTCTTCCGGCTCACGCGCGGCAACGACAGCGTCTCGCGGAAGGGCGTGCTTCTCAAGTAGATCGCGCCTTCTGCGCTCCCCCTGTGACCGCGGGGCCCCGCTTCTGTGGGACCCCGTGGCGTTTGAGTGGAATCCGCCCGTGTGGTATCGTTGAGTGGCACTATCGGGCACCTCCCACGTTCCCGACAGAGGAGGTCCAGATGAGACACCGCGCCTGCCTGTGTACGAGCCATCAACTACTGCTCTTCCTGCTCCTGTCCGTCTCACTGCTACCCGGCATTCCAGTTCAGGCAACGGTCATTCACGTCGACGTCAACGGCGGCGGGGACTACACGACCATCGGCCCGGCCGTCAGTGCCGCAGTCGAGGGGGACACTGTCCTGGTGGCGCCGGGCGTCTATCGAGACCTCTCCGACTACAACATCGATTTCCAGGGCAAGAATCTGACGCTTGCCTCGGAGACCGGTCCCGCCACCACGATTATCGACTGCGAGCTCTTCGACCGCGCGTTCGTACTTCAGAGTGGAGAGGACGCCTCCTGCGTCATCGAGGGCTTCACGATCCGGATCGGTCACGCGCTTCGCGGAGGGGGAATGTACATCGAGAACTCCTCACCCACGCTCCGCGACCTCGTGTTCAGCCGGAACGAGGCCGAGGAGGCGGGAGGCGGCGTATACTGCTACGAGGCCTCTCCAGAGATCACCAACGTACACTTCGAGTTCAACTTCGGAGGCTTCACGGGATACGGCCACGGCGGCGGCGGAGTGCACTGCAACCGATCCTCTCCATCGATAAAGGACGTGATCTTCACCCAGAACACCGC
>JAUWRQ010000231.1 GCA_030610515.1 Candidatus Eiseniibacteriota bacterium
ACGCCTTTTATCATTTCGGTTCCCTCATAAGGTCTACCTGTACCAGGCTTCTCCAGTGACCCGCATCGCGGACGCGCCGGCGTTCAGACAGTGCAGCCATGCGTTGTGATAGTTGTAGAGCGCGTCGACCTCGTACCCCACGCCCCGGGCGTCGTACGCGCGCCCGAGCGCGAGCGCAACCCGCGCCGCCCGGGCAGATATCCTCGCCGACGCGAACTCCATGTTCTCCCTCAGGTCCCTGTCGACCTGCTCGAACACTTTGGCCTTGCGATTGTCGTTCAGATCATCCGAGTGGCCCGCCCGGTCGAGATGGCGCTCCTCAAGTGCGTCCCTTGCCTCGGCGACCAGGGCCGACGTGTGCTCTACGGAACGCTCGGCCAGTATCGCGTTGGCTTCCACCTGGAGCACGACAAGCGCGGCGATCCGCGTCTTCGCCTGCCCGGTCGCCGCGTGCCCTACGTACTCGTGCTCGCCCTCCGCCGTCTGCCCGGCGGACTCAGCGATAACGCGCTCTTTGAGGTCATGCGCGAGCACCCAGTCGTCTCTCATCACTGTCCAGGGAATGTAGAGGTTGCCGTCCGCCCCGGGAGTGGCACTCAGGGCGTCCACGGAAGTCACGGCGGCCTCGAGGAGTCCCCCCAGCTCCACCAGAATGTGCAGTACCCCTGACATCGATTCGAGAGCGGTGCCGGTCCGCTGCGCCGGTTCGCCCGCGTCCGCCACGGCCCGCGAGGCCTCGGCCCACCTCTCAACGAGAAGCTCGGTGCTGTCGACACTGAGCGAGTCGACAAGAGCGCCCAGGTCCCGCGCTCCGGCGGCGACCGCTCCACAAACCGCGTCGATCCGCTCGGATGTTTCGATAATGCCCGGAGACAACTCGGCTATGCGACCCAGGTCCCCCTGCGCGACGGCCTGCTCCAGGTGCTCCTGAGCCGCCGCGAGTTCGGTGGCGAGATCCGCCCCTGCTTCGCCTCCGGCGATCACGCGATCCACCCGGCTCTCGAACCTCGTCATCATCCCGCGCGCCGGGGTGGAGGAGAACTCGTGCCACACGACAAAGCCGAAGAGCGTGTCCCTGAGGGCGCTCTCCGCGGGAATGATGCGGGAGATGCCCTCGATGCCGAACGTGACGTCCAGTTCACCTATGGCATCGACCGCGGCCCTTATGCGCATGGTGGCGACCGAGAGCTCCCTTCCCGCCCCAACGAGCACACTCAGGTCCTCACCGGTCTGGTTGTCGGCGATGTCATTGAACTCAGCGGACAGCCCGTCCGCGAACTGAACCTTGAGATCAAGAACCGTCGGGACGAGCCAGGGCTGCAGCGGGATGTTGTAGACCAGCTCGACGCCCTCCGGCGGAGCCACCGGGATGAATGTCGCGTCCTGGGCCTGCGCCACGGTTCGCGCCGCCAGAATGACCACGCCGGCGAGCAGGATTGTCAGCATGTAGACACATGGGAGAAACATGGAGCTTGTTCGCATGCGCGTCATCGGTAGGGTCCCCCCGCGGATAAGACGAATACTCCCTCTGTCCGGACATGTATCGTCCATGCGTGCGCCATCATCGGGCCGGCGGATAAGCTCGGACCAGCCCACCGGCGAGCCGATGGTAACACACTCCCATTCGCGTGCCAAGATACGGCATTCATGGCCCGCCGCGCTTGCCCGCGGGCGCGAGAGGGTGCATAATCGGCCTTGAAAGCGAATCACCAGAGCGCCCGGGGCGTCGACCCCGGGCTCAACCGAGAATTGGGGGAAGAGAGATGCGAGAACATGCACGGAGCTCCCTCAGCCTGCTGCTGGTGGTGGCCGTGGCGGCTCTGCCGACGCTCGCTCACGCGGTTCCCGAGCCGCTCGAGCTGTCGGACGCCGTGAGCCTGGCGAACAACCTGGGTGGCCTTGAGGAGTACCCGGACGCCAACTCCGTCACCGGACTCGATCACACGTACATCGAATTCGACGAGACCGGCGCCTACGAGGAGTACAACCACACGTTCACGAAGGTGCTCACCGAGGAAGGACGAGACGACAACGGCAGCGTGTCGATCACGTACCACAGAAGATACGGTTCCGTCGAGATCAAGATGGCCAGGGTCATCAAGGTAGACGGGACGGAAATAGCCGTCGAGGAGGATCTCATCACCGAGGGCACGCCCCCGGAGGTCTCCGCGATGAACATCTTCGAGGCGGACTTCCGCCAGATCTCGGTCGTCTTCCCGGGGCTGGAGGTGGGCGACGCGATCGAGTACATCGTCCATCAGAGCTATGAGCCGCTTCTCGACAACGGCTTCAACGGCATCTACTTCCTCCAGTACGTGGAGCCCATCGTTGAGTCCAGGGTGACGATAGTCGGCCCATCGAGCCTCCCACTCGTCCACGTCGTGAAGAACGGCGAGGCAGGGTATGAGGAGACCGCCGACGGAGACCGCACGGTATACACGTGGACCACGCGGGGAATGCCCAAGATCGAGCGCGAACTCGCGATGGCTCCTCCGCGTCAGATAGCCGCGCGCCTCATCGTCTCGACGATGACGACGTGGGAGGAAATGTCCCGATACGTCTGGAAGCTGGTCGACGAGAAGTGTGTCGCGGAGGACTCCATTGTGGACCTCGTCGCCGAGATCACAGACGGCCTGACGTCCACCGAGGACAAGATTCGCGCCATCCACTACTGGATACTCGAGAACGTTCGATACTTGGGAATAGCCATGGATCGGGGCGCGTTCCTCGAGCCGCACTTCGCGGCCTACACGCTCGAGAAGGAGTACGGCATCTGCCGCGACAAGGCGACGCTCATGATCACCATGCTCTCAGAGATCGGGGTGCCCGCCTGGATGGTGGCGATCAATCCGAGCCACAGAATGGACACGGAGATCCCCACCATCTACTTCGAGCACGGCATCGTGGCCATTGAGAGCCCGGACGGGGACTACCTCTACATCGATCCGACCATCGAGGAGACGCGCGAGGTCTACGCCGGATACGTCGGCGACCGCTACCTCCTCGTCGCCACCGAGGAGGGCAGGGACATCCGGCAGGCCGCGCATGTTCCGGCCACCGCGAACTCGGGCGACATCATGGACCGCGCGGTGCTGGCCGACGATGGCAGTATCGAGGGCAACGTCACCATCACCGGGAACGGTTTCTACGAACTGATACTCCGGACCGTCAGCAAGAGCGTCGGCCCGCAGCAGTTCGAGATGATGGCTGAGAAGATGGTTCAGAACATCTATCCGGGAGCCGAACTCAAGAGCTTCTCGGTCACGGACGCGGACGACCTCTACGAGCCGACGGCCATCGAACTCTCCTATTATATCGATGACTACGCGCTGGATGCTGCGCCCTACACGCTCTTCAAGGTCCCAGCAGCCACGGGCTCGTTCGAGCTGCTCTCCGATTTCCTCTTCGGCCGGATGGTGGGGCTGCCGGAGCGCAAGTACCCGGTGGCGCTCGGTGTCACGCTGGGAGTTGATGAGA
>JAUWRQ010000270.1 GCA_030610515.1 Candidatus Eiseniibacteriota bacterium
CGACAGTCTCTTCTCGGCGAGCTCGAACGACATGCGCTTCCGTGTGCTCGCTTCGAAGAAAAGGTTGACGATGGTCACGCCACGGAGCGTGGGTACCTTCTTGACGGGTCTGTCGAGGATCTCGCGGAAGACAGCCGCGGTGTCGAGCACGGTGAGAATCTCGTCGCGGGTGACCCCTTCAAGGCCAAGAAGGTGCTTGCGGGTCCAGAGCACCTACCCCTCCCCGAGGCCGAGTGCGAAGAGCAAAGACGGGCCCCGCCGGCGAATGCCGGTTCGAGCCCGTCCTATGTTGCTTCCTCTTCTCACCCTTTCTAGCCTCTCGGTGCTAGATTAAAAGGCGACTCCATGTCGAATGCGCAGTATATCCCAAGCCCTCGCTTCGCGCAAGCGCAATCTGAAGGCGCGCCCACCCTTTTCCGACACCGGGTCAGGCGTCGCCCTTCAGGGGAACGATGCAGAGGAACCTGAGTGGGGCGTCACCGGTGTTCACGAAGTTATGCTCCTCGTTCGGCGCCGTCATGAGGGAGTCGCCGGGGCCGAAGCCGGCGTTGCCGTTCTCGGTCCTGAGCGTTCCCGTTCCCTCCACCACGTAGACGACATGCTCCCAGTCGTGCGTGTGGTACGGCGTGCTTCCTCCCGGTCCCACCTCGAAGAGCCTCATGGCGGAGGTAGGAGACCCATCCGTTGCGGTGATGAGACCGGCCTTGCTGACGTTGACGGCGCCCTCCACGCTGATCGGCGCGGGTGGTCTGTCGGTCGACTTGACGTGCTTCATACGTTCTCCTTCTCTCTGGCTAGCGGTTCATGAGCGCGGCCAGCGCGCCGTGGAAAAACACGTGTTTGAACACGAGGACGGCGACGAGGATGGCGAGCGCCCTCAGACTGTCCCGCTCGCTCTCCCAGGCTATCTTGCCGCGGAAGCCGTGGCTGCCGGGACTCGAATACGCGCGTGCCGACGGTATCCAGGCACGCACCTCCCCACGGTAGCGCTCGTACTCCTTGCCGAACCTCTCGGTGAGGATGCGCTCCTCCCACGCCACGATCGCTCCGTACTGGAAGAAGAACGCGAGCGGGAAGGCCCACAGGAGCCAGTCGACCTTCGACAGCACGACAAGCCCGTACGCCAGCACGAGGTTCCCGATGTAGAGCGGATTCCTGACGTGGGCGAAGGGCCCCGACGTGACGAGTTCCTTCACGTTCCGGCCTCTGGTCCGCGTGCACTTCCCGGCCACGCCGACGGCTCGGAACCGGTACCACTCCCCCGCGGCCACGAGCGCCAGCGCGACCGCTCCCCGCGAGAGCGAAAGCCCACCCGGCGTCGGCCAGAGGAGCACGACGAGGATGACGACGATCGGTGTCGCGCTTCGCGCGCGGAACAGAGCCCCGCCGAGCTTCTGCCATCCAGTGAATTCTATCTCCGCCTCCAGCCGGTGAGCGCTGTCGCGCCGACCGCGCATTGCCCGAGTCCGATCGTGTTCCTCCGCTCGCCTTCGTTCGGAGGAGATCCTGCGCCAAGAGGCGGATGGTACCCCGCCTCGGACGCGAGTTCAACCGGAGACGCGCCTTACCCCGCGGATCGTCACCCAGGCGAGCTTGATGCTTCGGTGCGCTCTGCGGGACCGAGTCGCGGCTGGAAGTTCCTCACCCAATGTGTTATAATTGTGAATGGGCCCTGAGAGGCCCCTTTTCGGCACGACGAGATGACGAACGGGGAACGCCACCTGGTGTACCCCCCCACCGGCCCACTCCGCGAACTGGCGCGGCTCTCACGCTCTGCGGAGTGAGTCGGGTAGCCCGCGGGACCACGCCACAGCCGCCAGGCTGGGCGTGCCCGCCAGCACTAGGGAGGTAGCACGATGCGCAAGCACTTCGTCCCCACGGGACTCCTTGCGCTCGCGGTCCTGCTCGCGGCCACGCCGGTTCTGGCGTCCGTCGGCGAGGCTTTGCCCGCGGCGTATCTTCACGAAAGCGCCCCGCTGTCCTCGGTCGAGCTCGTGCGGCTTTCGCCCCTCGACCTGGATGCGGTGGAAGCCGAGGACGAGGCCCGAGAGCGCGATGGTCTTCCCCCTCGCTACGCCATTCCGACTCCGGCCCAGATCACTCCCCACACGCACGGCACCTGGGAGGAGATCGAGCTTGGGACGAGCATGTGGAGGCTGCGCATCGCCTCCGAAGGTGCTCTCTCAATCAACCTGGGCTTCACCCTGTACGACATGCCGCGAAGCGGACGGCTCCTGCTCTATTCGGCAGACGGCAGCTACATCGTGGGTCCCTTCACCGACGCCGACAACGAGGCACACGGTGAGCTGTGGACGCCGGTGGTCATCTCGGACGACATCGTCGTCGAGGTGACGCTGCCGACGAAGGAAGTCGATCGGCTCGGTCTCGAACTCACGTCGATCAACGTTGGCTACCGCGGTTTCGGGGGACTCCTCACCCGCGCGCCCGGATGGTGCAACATCGACGTCGTCTGCCCCGAGGGCGACGACTGGCGGGACAGCATCAGCTCCGTCGCCGCCATCTCGACCGGCGGCAGCACGTTCTGCACGGGCTTCATGGTCAACAACACCGCGGAGGACGGAACGCCGTACTTCATGACGGCGAACCACTGCGGCATCAGCACGAGCAACGATCAATCGCTCGTCGTCTACTGGAACTACGAGAGCCCGAACTGCGGCGACCTGAGCGGCGGTTCGCTGTCGGACAACCAGACCGGCTCGCTCCATCTCGCGTCGTACTCGTCGTCTGACGTGACCATCGTGCTCTTGGACGACGATCCCGACCCCACGCACGAAGTGACGTATGCGGGATGGGACTGGTCGGGCGCCAATCCTTCCGGGGCGGTCGCCATCCACCAGCCCGACGCGATGGAGAAGTGCATCTCGTTCGAAGACCACCCGACGACCACGACCAGCTACCTCGGATCGAGCAGCCCAGGCGATGGGACCCACGTCCGGGTCGACGATTGGGACCTCGGTACGACCGAGCCCGGCTCGTCAGGTTCTCCTCTCTTCGACCTGAACCACCGCGTCATCGGCCAACTGCACGGCGGCTACGCCGCGTGCGGCAACGACGAGCCCGACTGGTACGGGCGGTTCTCG
>JAUWRQ010000150.1 GCA_030610515.1 Candidatus Eiseniibacteriota bacterium
ACCTCGGACAGGGATCCGGCATCGGCCGTCGGCGGTGGAAAGAGACGGACGATCTCGGCGTGGGCCGAGCGCAGCCGCTCCCGCATTTCGTCTGTGGCCAGCTCCTGGTTCTCGGCCATGGCACGTTCGAGCTTCCGCGCCTGCCACGCGAGTTTTTCGGCCACGTAGCGATCCGAAAGCCCACCTCTCGGACCACACCCCGTAGTCGCAAGCACGAGCGCGCAGAGCGCCACGAACGAGAGCGTGATCCCGACGGTCGAGACTCCTCTCATCTTCCTTGGGCTCGTCATCACTCACCCCCCCGCTCGGAACCGTCGTCGTCCTGCGTCGTGTGAAGGAAGAACCTGGTCGATGCTCCCGCAATCGCGTAGGCCGCAACGAGTATGACGAGAATCCAGACCAGCATCACCACGATCAGGAACTCCGGTGACAGCCGGGTCGCGATGGCCGAGCTCTGTCTGGACAGCCAGAGAGGAAGAAGCTCGAGCGCCGAGGGCACACCCACGATCAGCACGGTAGTGACGGGGGTATTGAGCGCGAGTCTGAAACTCCCCACGACCGAGGGCACGAGCCCCCTCCCACTCAGCACCAGATACGGCGTCGAGTAGAGGAAAAGCCCCTGCAGGACGATGACCACTCCGATGCTCGCGAGTCTGACGACGCGGAAGAGTCCCGGCGAGCTCTCCGCCAACCCGGACAGGAACGAAAACGGTAGCCGCGCCACGAAGTGCGTGGCCACGATCAGGACGGCCGCGATCGCCACGAGTGGGAAGTACCTTCGGGCCGCGGACTTCCAGCCTGCACCGAATCGCCCCCTGCGGCCCGCGTAGTACTCCGCGAAGATGTGGACGGCCGTCGCGGTGAGGATCGAACCCAGCACCACGATCAGAACGGAATCGGCCTGCGCCACCGCCGGTCGGAGCGCAAAGAGGTTGCCCGGATAGTGCAGCGCCGCCTCTCCGAGCCGCCACTTGAGGAGCGGCGCCACGACCGACGACATCGGCGGATACGCGAACCCCACGACGGCCAGCGCCACGAGGCACTGCGCCGCAGCGTAGAGCGCGAAGGGCCGGAGCGCCACACCTCGCTTCGCTGCCCTCCACATCTCTGCGAAGCTCCAGATGAGAGCGTTGAACTGCTTAAGAAGTCCCATCAAACCTCCTGGTGTCGGCGGTCGTGACGCGGCTCGAGGAGCGCGTCGGTCCCGACCTATTCCTCCACGTTCGCATCGAAGAGAGAGGGCAGATGCAAGAGCGCCCTCTCGGCGAACTCACTGACATCCTCGAGTGCCGCGTCCGTGTCGCCTCCGCGGACGACCGTCGACACCCTCACGAAGGCCCCGAACGTGACGTTCGAGAGGATCCCGGATCTGGCCATGCGTGCGAAGAACCGGTCACGGTCGCCCGTCGCCAGGTCGCCCGCGGTGTACCACCAGTAGAGCGCGAGTCTCGTCTGACCTCGCGATTCGATGAGGACCCAGTTCGCGTCGAACTCGTCGTCCGGCCGACGGAGCGTGCGCGTGCCCTGCTCGACCACCGACCATCCCTGCGATCGGTAGCACACCAGAGGCTCGTGCGCGCCGTATCGTTCGTTCTGGTGGAAGATGACGACGAACCACAGGACATCGTCTCCTCTGGCGTAGCGGCGCGTCAGCGTCTCGTCCGCGTCCAGCTCCTCCGTGACGACCTCGTCGAAGCTCCGATCCGCCCCGCTCCATCCGTCCAGCTCCAGCGGGAACGTCGCGAGCCTGCCCGAGCCGATCTCCATCTCGGCGGGAGGGTTCAGATGGACGTAGGCGGCCGTCAGGAGAAGGAGCACCGACACGATGGCGACCCTCTGCACCGTCTTCACGCGGCCTCCCTTCCCGCTCCGTGACCACTTCCAGCGTCGCCTTTCATCACGTCCGCGTGCGGGCTCTCGGTCCGCAGGAGCTTCCGCACGATGACGAGCCCCGTGAACGCGACCAGGAAGAGGAGCAGACCTGATAGGTCGTGGAAGAACCCCAGCGCGGCGTCGATGCCCCACACGCTCGCCACCACACAGAGAGCGGCGATGCGCAGCACGTTGGCGCCCACGGCGAGCGGGACGGCGGAGAGGAACAACACAATCCGCTTCCACATGCTTCCGCGCGAGAGGTACGCGAAGAGGGCCCCGAGCGCGACCAGCGCGATCAGCGAGCGGAGCCCGCTGCACGGATTGGCGATCCGGAGGGACCCGGCCGGCAGGTGAATCGTCATGCCCGCCCGCGCGAGAGGCACTCCCAGATGAGCCGCCACGGTGCTTCCGGCCCCGGCGGCGAACACCTTGAGCTGGAAGCTCACAACGTTCAGCAGGTACGGCGGGATCGGAAGCATGAAGACAAGATACCCAAGCGGGAACCAGACGCGTCTCAGAGCCTTCCCGCCGAACATGAACAGCGTCAGGCCGAACAGAAGGAGAACGAACGAGTACCCCTGCGTCATGAAGACGCCCGCGCGTATCGACAGTATGTGCCCGATCAGGGCGGCTGCGATGAGGACGAGTCCCCACGCGGAGCCCCTGGCGATGGACGCGACGAACCGCTTCCACTCCCTCCAGAACACGAAAACCGCGATGGGCGGAATGATGTAGCCGTGCGAGTAGTCGGGGTTCGTCTCCCAGGTTCGCACGAGGATTGCGAACGCGTCACGGTAGACGGCCACGACGAGCGCCACCACGATGAGTACCGCGACCACCATCCTCGCGTCGACCTTCGAGTCGCCCGCGCGTCCTGATCCGGCTTCGTCCTGGAGTCTCTTCATTCCGAATCTCCATCCGCGGGCTCGGGGCGCTTGCGCTGGTCGTCCGGGTTCGACATCGCTCCAGCCGTGCGGAGGAGGATCTTGAGATCGAGCAGGAACGAGCAGTTCCGCACGTAGAACTCGTCGAGCCTTACCTTCTCATCCAACGTGACCGAGTCCCGTCCGTTGATCTGCGCCCATCCGGTCAATCCGGGCCTGATGACGTCGACGCCAAGGCGTCGTCGCATCTCGATGAGCTCCGTCTGGTTGTAGAGGGCGGGCCTCGGCCCTACGACGCTCATCTCGCCCTTCAGTATGTTCCAGAAGTTGGGCATCTCGTCGAGGCTGGTCCGGCGAAGGAAGCGTCCCATCCTCGTTGTGTAGCTCTGCGGTTCCGCCTCCATGATGTCGGTCGCAAGATCGGGCGTCAGATGGTCCATCGTCCTGAACTTGGAGATCATGAACTCCTCGGAGTAGACGCCGATCCTGCGCTGCTTGAAGACGGCGCGCCCGGGAGAGTCCATCCTCACGAGCGCCGAGAGAACGAGGAGAAGCGGCGACGTCACGATCAGGAAGAACAGCGAGAAGGCCGCGTCGAGCGCGTACTTGAGAGCAAGGTAGCATCTGATGCGACGGTTGTTCTCTCCGAGCACGTGCTCTGCAGACACGACGCTCGCCAAGACTTCCTCCATTCGTCCCGCGAGGATCTCGCGCGAGTACTCGGCGCAAACATACTCTCTGCCCCTGGCGCCGCAGACGGCCGCACGCGCGGGGTCATCGAGGAACTTCACGATCGCGTCGGCCAGACCGCGCGCGTCGCCCGGCTCGACTGCCACGCCGCCGCCGGACTCCTCGACCACGGCCCTGGCGTCACCGGACACGGCAGCCACGACGGGCTTCGCACAGGCCATGTAGTCGAAGAGCTTCACGGGTATCGTCCCGCCGCCAAACGGCCCGGCCGTCGTCGACGCGAGGCAGACGTCGGCATCACGTATGACTCCCGCCAGGTCGTGCGGCTGCAGGCTTGGAGCGAACTCGACGTTCTCGAGTGAGCGCCTCCTGGCGTCCTCCTGGAGCGCGCTCTTGGCGACGCCGTCCCCAACCATGAGGAAGCGCATCCGGTGGTCGTCGCGCAGAAGCTCCGCGGCGTCGAGGATGACCTCCATCCCGTGGACGAGTCCGTGTGTGCCGCTGTAAAGCACGGTGGCCCTACCGTTCCCGGGCCTCGGCGCCCCTCCGTCGATCGGGCTGAAGCACTCGAGGTCGGCTCCGTTCGTGACGAGCGCTATCCTGTGTCCGGGAATGCCCCGTTCCAGCATCAGCCGGCGCATCCCCGGGGTCACCGCCACGAGACGGGCGGCGCGGCGGTAGAGGAACATCTCCACGTTGGTGGCCAGGGCGATCGCGGTCCTGCTGCGCAGCTGACCCAGGGCCACCGCGGCGTGAGGCCAGTAGTCGCGAAGGTCGAGAACGTACGGCGCGCACTTCACAAGACCCAGGAGCCACGCCGAGAGTCCCAGGAAGAGCGGAGGGGAGCTTATGAGAACCACGTCGCACGGTCCGGCCGAGAGACCTCCGAAGAAGCTCGTGAACATGAAGGACAGGTGGTTCAGCATCCTCGTGGCAAACGTCCTCCTGGGAGTCGCGTAGAGCGCACGGCGTAGAACGCGCACGCCGTCGTGCTCCTCGCGACACGACATCCGGCCTCGGTAGTCCGGGGACGTGACGCCGCTCGGATGGTTGGGCATGCCCGTGACGACCGTCACATCGTGCCCTTTCTTCGCGAGCTTCGCGGCGAAGTGATGAGCCCTGAGCGGGGCCGCCCCCGTCTCCGGCGGGTAGTACTGTGTCAGAAAGAGGATTCTCACGGCTCTCCACACCCCCCCCGGCCGGCCGCGAGGCCCCCGGGTTCCGACACGCAGTCTCCCCAGACCCCGGCTTCCCG
>JAUWRQ010000185.1 GCA_030610515.1 Candidatus Eiseniibacteriota bacterium
ACGGGATACGCCGCGAGGCTCGGTCCCTTCGGCGCCGATGTCCGGGCCGTGCAATTCGAGTTCCCGACGGACGGTGGCGGCCGGTCTCGGGTTCACTCGGTCCGTGTGCTTCGTACGAAGGAGCGTCGCGATGGGCGAGAGGCCGGCGAGAGGGTCGAAGGAACGCTGTGATGACTGAGTGGTGGGCGAGGGACCGCCGGCATCTCGTGACGCGCTCGAGCTCCTCTTCTCGACCTCGGGAGGTGTAGCAGGCGCCTCCCGTTTCGCAGTGGCGGTCCCCGCCGAGCTCGAAGGGGCGTGGGTGTATCGTCTCACGCCCGCCCCTTGATACGAGACTCCCACCTGATAGACTTAGAGAAACGGGCGGGAGGAGCGCTACTCTTGCGGAAGTCCCTCACCATCACGACCATCATCATCGGCGCGTTCGCGATCAGCGTGCTCGTGCTTGTCGCGACTCCGCTGGGATTCCGCGTGGCCAAGGGCCTCGCGGTGAGGTCCGTTGAGAACGAGGCGGGCCTCGCTCTTTCCGTAGGCTCTCTGAGCGGCAACCTGCTCTCCCGCGTCCGGCTCGAGGACATCGAGCTCTCCGTGCCGGAGGGGCCTGTCCTGCTCAGGATCGAAAAGGCCGAGTTTCGCTACGATCTCCCCACGCTCGTCTACCGAAAGACGCTCCTGGCGAGCGTCGAACTCGAGGGCGTCTCCGCGTTGCTCGATGTCGTCGAAGACGAACTCGTTGGGTGGGACGAGGTGATGCGCCGCACGTCTTCGGCCGACACGCTCGCGGCGGCGCCCGAACTCGGATTCGATGTCGCGTACGAGATCCGTGAGGTTGCGATCACGTTCCGGGACACCGCGGCCGGCGTCGGCGTCGTAACGAGCGGGCTCTCCGCCCGGGGGCGCGCCACAAGCGATTCGTACGACGCGGCCGTCGAGGGTGCTCTCTCGGTGACCGCGCCCGGTATCTCCTTGGCGCTGTCCGGTATCATCTCTGCCGACGTCTCGGGCAAAGGGCGGTCGCTCGAGCTCGCACGGGTATCCTTCGAGGCCGACGAACTGGCCGTGACGGCCTCCGGACGCGTAGAGGCCGCAGGGGACGGCGCACCGCCGTTCCTGGACCTCAATCTCATGTCCGAGATCGATCTCGCGGGCGCGATCGCGCTGGCGGGGGCCGGCAGCGCCGCTGCCGGGGACGAGGGTGGCGCCACCGCGGTTCCCGGGGCTTCCGGCTTCGGTGCCGTTCCCGTAGAAGGGCTGCTCACGGTCAGGGCCGAGATAGCGGGCAGCGCCGAGGCCCCCACGTATCGGGTGGCGGTTTCCTCGCCCTCTATCGACGCGGACGGCGTGGAGGTCACGGAGCTCGAGGTCCGGCTTGCCGGTGGCATCGACCACATCGAGGTCGAGTCCTTCGAGGCCCATCTCCTCGGGGGCTCAGTGGCGGCCGTCGCGCGAGTCGACGTCGTGGGCTCGCCGACGGACAGGTCCACCATCGCGTACGAGGTACAGGCGGAGGCCGCGCGACTGAGCCTCTCGAGGATCGCGGGCCTGGTCTCCGCGGAGCCGGCGGGCGAGCGCCCCGAGCTGAGCGGAACCCTCACCGTCTCCACGGTTCTGTCCGGCGAGGGCTCGTCGGTGGAGTCCATCGAGAGCACGTTCAAGGGCGCGGCAAACGGTCTCACCATCGACGGCAGGTCCCTCGGGAACATCAGCGTCGAGGGATCCCTGAGCGGCGGAGGGCTCTCCGTCGCGGCGAACTGTTGTTCGACCGCGGTGCTCGCTCACGGTGCTTTCTCGGACGACGGGATCGGACGGCTCGAATTCTCGGTCGTGTGCGGAGATGTGTCAGTCCCTGGCTCCGTAGCGGGCGCTCCCGACCTCACGGGGTCTCTCGAAGCCGCAGGGACCTTTGAGCTCGATGCGGGAGCGCCGGTCGCCCAACTGGACGTCACGATGCCGGACGGCGCCTACGCGGGCGTCCCCTTCGGCCCGGCCGACGCGCGCGTCGAATGGACCAACGTGGTCACGACATCGGAATTCAGCGCGTTCGGCGGTTCCGTCACCGGCCGCGCGGAGGTCACGCCTGACGGAGTCTACGACGCCTCGTTCGTTCTCGATGAGCTGGATCTGGCGCCGCTCGTCCCGGATTCGATGCGGGACGAATGGTCGTTCCGCGGGACGGTGAGCGGGGCGGGTTCCGTCACCGGCGACACATCGGCCTTTCAGATGTGTGAGGGCGAGATCGCGGCGCTGGTGCTCGAGGCGCGCGGCCATCACATGTCTCTCGACGCGCCCCTGAGCTTCCGCGCCTCCGCGGATAGCGTGAACGTGTCGCACGTTTCCCTGACGAGCGACTTCGGCTGGATCTCCGGGTCGGGGCGACTGGGCTCCGGGCAGGAGGGCAGGATCGCCGCCAGATTTCGCGCGGTGGATGTTGCGGCGCTTTCCGATTTCGCGCCCCCGGGGTCCATGCCGCCGCTCTCCGGCGTCCTCGACGGCACGTCGAGCCTCGAGGGGAATCTCAAGCGTCCGAACTTCCTGGCTGACCTCTCCGTGGAGGAGCTCTCGGTCGCGGGCATCGCCTTCGACTCGGTGGTTGTTTCAGTCGCGAGCGATACGTCCGACCTCACGTTCGACCTCGTCGCCGCGAGTACGGGGTCGGGGACGGTGGTCGCGAGCGGGAGCGTTCCGCTGAGCGTGTCGCGCGGAGGGCTTCCCGTTCCCGATGCGGGGAGGAACTTCGGCTTGAGCGCGGTCTGCGACGAGCTCACGGTGGATCTCGGGAGCTACCTCCTGCCCGGGGTGCGTGGCGTCCGCCGGTTCTCCGCGAACGGTTCGGTTCTCCTCACCGGGCGCTCCGATTCGCTCGGTTCGGTGCACGGTCGCGGGAGCTTCGACGAGCTGTCGGCGACGTTCGACCTCCTTCGTTTCGCCGTGTCGGACACTCTCGAGTTCGACATCGACGGAGGCGCCGTGGAGATACCGCTGACCACCGTGCGGCTTACGCGACGGCGCGTGCTCAAGGAGGAGGGGGGGGGGGAGGTCACGTTCCACGCGAGTGTCGGGCGCGATGGCTCGCTCGGGGGGGCGGTGTCAGTGCGGGGCGCGCAGGTGACGAGGTTCGTACGGACCTTCGCGGCACGTTCCGTCATTCCGGTGCACGGCGAACTCGGCATGGACGCCGTCCTTGGCGGGACCCTCAGCGAGCCCGTCGTCGACGTGGCGTGGGAGATGGACGCTCCGACCATCTCCGGGTTTGCCTTCGGACGGGCGGACGGGAACGCTCGATTCTCTCCGGGCGAGCTCCTGATAGACGGTGCTGCGTTGCGGGCCGGAGGACATTCCGTTGACATCAGCGGCCTCGTGCCGCTGGGCGACCCGCGCGAGGGCAGCGCGACGCAGGAGTTCGACCTGAGCGTCCGCGCGGACGGGTTCGACCTCGGAGCCATCCGTCCCGCCGTCCGCGAGATCTCGCGAATCGCGGGTCGGCTCTCCGCCGACCTCGACATCACCGGTCCTCTGGAGGCGCCCGTGGTCAAGGGCGAGGCGTCCCTGCGCGACGGCGTGTTCGAGGGATACGACATGGCGAGGCCCGCGCGCGACGTCACCTTGAGCGTGGAGGCCGCCGAAGGGACCATCGCGCTCAGCGAAGCGAGCGCGGTGTTCGGCGACGGGACCGTGCGCGCCTCCGGGTTCGTGGTTACGGACCCCGGCGAGGATCCGATCTTCTGGCTCAAGACGGTTCTCGACTCCCCGGAGATCGGGATCAAGAACGCATTCGACGCCCTTTTGTCGGGGACCGTGATCTGGGCGGGGGGCACGGGACGCTCGCAGATGACCGGCGCTGTCGTCATCGAGGAAGCGACGATCACCTACGAGGTCGGGCTCCTTGACGTCCTTCAGAGGCGTCCTGTCCGCGTCATCGTGAAGAGACCAGACGATTGTCTGGCCAACACGGAGCTGGATCTTGAGGTCAACGCGCGGGACGAAGTGCTGATAGAGAACAACGTCG
>JAUWRQ010000158.1 GCA_030610515.1 Candidatus Eiseniibacteriota bacterium
GACGCGCACGTGCACGTCGGGCTGAATCTCAGAGGACGTCGCTCTTCAGATTTCGAGGCGACGAGCCGCGAGGCCGCGTTCGGCGGTGTTACGACCTTCCTCACGTACGCGATGCCCGGAAAAGGGCAGACGCTGGCCGAGGTCGTGGAGGCCCGCAGGCTGCAGGGCGAGGGGAGCTGCTACGTCGACTACGGACTTCACGCGGCGCTCGTCAACTGGGCCGAACGTGAGGACGACGAGATTCCAGAACTCATCGAGGCAGGCGTCCCCTCGTTCAAGCTCTTCACGGTCTATTCCCGCGAGGGTTGGAGGAGTGGCGACGAGGAGCTCTACCGCGCGCTTCTTCTGACTGCGAGGCACGGCGGCCTTGTCGAGGTCCACTGCGAGAGTGAGTGGATGGTCGACAGCAAGGTTCGACGCTTCGCCGAAGAGAGTCGTCTGACACCGGCAGACCACGCTGCAAGCCGGCCCAGCTACGTGGAGGGGGAGGCCGTGAGCAACGTCGTCAGGATTGCCTACGACGCCGGCGCTCCCGTCTACATCGTCCACGTATCGACCGGCGAGGGCGTCGAGGCAATCGCGGAGGCAGGCGAACTGGGGCTCGACGTGTACGCGGAGACGTGCCCACATTTCCTGCTTCTGGACGAGACGAAGCTGGAGGGCCCGGACGGTCACAGGTTCGCAACGTGCCCGCCGCTTCGCGCTGCCGCGCACCAGGAGGCGCTCTGGGAGGCCTTGGAGGACGGTGTTATCCAGGTCGTGGCCACCGATCACGCCGAGTTCACCGCCGCGGACAAGGATTCCGGAGCTACCGACTTCCGCGAGATCCCGATGGGCGTTCCCGGAGTCGGGACGCTCCTTCCTCTCATGTGGCACTTCGGCGTGGGCAATGGGCGGATGACGGAGAACGAGCTCGTCGACCGGTTGTGCACGCAGCCGTCGGAGATCTTCGGGCTCCATCCGGCGAAGGGCACCCTCGCGCCGGGGAGTGACGCCGACCTCGTGCTCTTTGATCCGTCACTCGAGGAGACCATCGGACCAGAGGTCCTGCACGGGTACTCCGACTACTCGCCGTACGCCGGCGTGAAGGTCCGAGGCTGGCCCGTCTCCACGATGGTTCGCGGGAACTGGGTCGTCAAAGACCGCGAGCTCGTGGGAAGCCACGAGCTCGGATCGTTCGTTCGTCGCGGCGCCGTCTGTCAGCGACCAGGTCATCGCGCCGGCTAGGGTACGAGTCGGGCGAGGAAACACGATCTCACGCCCAACGTCCTTCAGCGCCTGGCCATGAGGGGCTATTCGACCAGCACGATCTTCTCCGTTGCCATCTCGTCGTCGGCAGTGAGCCTGACGAAGTAGACGCCGGCAGCCACGCTCACGCCCGATCTGTCCCTGCCGTTCCAGACTGCCTCATGCTCTCCGCGTTCCCGGAAGGACTCGTCGAGTCGTGCGACCAAGCGTCCCGGCGCGTCGTAGACGGCAAGTTTGATGTCACATGCGCGCGGCAGATTGTATCGTATCGTCGTCACAGGATTGAATGGATTAGGGAAGCAAGAGAGCTCCAAAGCGCCCGTTTGAGCGGGGCCGACGATGCCGGTGACGGCCGAGGTCATCTGCTGCTGAACGGCGACGACGTTGACATTGCTCCCCGGGAGGTCGATGGCGTCCTTGAGGGAAACGGTCGTCAGTTCGACGATGTAGAGTGGGTTCGCGGTCGTCGTTTGGCCGCCGGCGATGAAGGCGTACTTGGATTCGTCGAGTATGTCCACGTCCCTGGGGTCCGCCGCCGGGTCGAGAGCGATCACGACCGTCGACCAGTCGCTCGTGTCGATCACGTACACGTTGTGGTCATCCTCACAGGCGACGACGAGCTGTGCTCCGTCCAGGGTGACATCGATGCCCCATGGGTCGTCTCCGACAACGACCTCGCGCACCTGAGTGAGTGTCGGTTGATCGATGACCCGGACCACGTCTGCGCCGCGGTCCGTGATGTACACGTACCGCCCCCACGGGTCGACGACCAGCTGCCAGAGCGAACCACCGACGGTCGCCGAGTTCAGGACGGCTGAGCCGTCGGGTGCGATCTCGTAGAGGGTGTCCCCGTACCAGTCGACGGCGTAGATCCTCCCGCTGACCGGATCGAGAGCCATGTTGCCGGGCCCATCGGAGGAGCCGCCGGACCCGGTCGTCACATCGAGTGTGCCCACGGAGGAATAGGTGGACGTGCTGACGAGCGTTACGAGGTCTCCGTCGCGAGCGCTTACGAGGGCAAGGCTGTCGTTGTCGGTGAACACGATGGAGTTGGGGTACTCGCCGACGGGGATGCGGTGGGAGATGGCATTCGAGGCTCGGTCGATGACGATGAGGCTGTCGCCCGACGCCCCGCAGAGCCAGATCTCGTTTCCACCGGGCCTCATGGTCGCGTCATAGGGATAGTCGGCGGCCTCGAGCAGGTCGATCGTGTCTCCGATCGCGTAGGTCACCAGGTCGAACGAAATGCAGTTGTCGGAGTAGGAGCATCCTGCGTACCCTTCATCGTGGCTTCTCCCTGCGGCGGGAGAGACAGCGAGCGCGAGGGCAGCGAGCGTGAGCAATGTGGCTGGAAGCGTCATCATCGAAGCGTCTCCTTGCCTGTGTGGGCTCTCGGCTGCTTGGTGTGAAGAGGGCTGCGGTGCGGACGCGGGGTCCACACTGTGCCCTTACGCGCAATGATACCAGACCGGCGAAGGCGTCACCAACGTTCCCGGGGAAGCGTCCGGCTCACAGAATGAGCGACGATTCAGAACGTGACACCGGGCTCGCTCATGTGGCCCACCGCTTGCTATTGCCCATGCGGAAGAGGGCACGGCATCTGTCTCCCGGCTACCACCAGCAGTTGCAGTTGGACCGGCAGTCCGCTATACTTAATGTACTGTGAATGAGACACAGTGGAGCTGCGCCGAGAGAGGTTGCGTTGCAATCCACGGCTGTGTTTTCCGTGAGCGCGAGACCTGTGCGGGGGGGAATCCGAAAAGACCATGACGATTCTCGGAATCTCGGCATTCTATCACGATAGCGCTGCTTGTCTTGTGCGGGACGGGGAGCTCGTGGCCGCCGCACAAGAGGAGCGGTTCACTCGCAAGAAGCACGACCTCCGCTATCCGCGCAATGCGATCGAGTACGTTCTGCGCGAAGCCGGAATCGAGGCCTCTGAGCTCGACTACGTGACCTTCTACGAGAAGCCCTTCATCAAGTTCGAGCGCATCCTCGAGACGTACCTTCAGTACGCGCCCCGGGGTCTCGCGTCGTTCGTCAAGGCGGTCCCGCTCTGGGTCAAGAAGAAGCTTTGGATGAAGGACTACCTCTCCCGCGAGCTCGGCTTCGACGGTGAGATGCTCTTCCTGGACCATCACGAGTCTCACGCCGCGTCGGCGTTCTTCCCCTCTCCCTTCAACGAGGCCGCGTTCATTACGGTGGACGGCGTGGGTGAGTGGACGACCTCGAGCTATGGAGTCGGTCGCGGCAATCAGGTAGAGATTCTCAAAGAGATCAAGTTCCCGCACTCGCTCGGACTTCTATACTCCGCCTTCACCTACTACACGGGATTCAGGGTCAACTCCGGCGAGTACAAGGTCATGGGCTTGGCACCGTACGGCGAGCCGAAGTACGTTGACGTCATCCTCTCGGAGCTCATGGACTTGAGGGAGGACGGCTCCTTCAAGATGAACATGGACTACTTCGACTACTGCGCCGGCCTCAGGATGACGAGCAGGAAATTCGACAAGCTCTTCGGGGGACCGCCCAGAACCCCGGAGACGGAGCTCCGCCAGCGTGACATGGATCTCGCGAGGTCGGTTCAGGACGTCACTGAAGAGATCATGATGCGGATGGCGCGGCACGTCCAGAAGGAAACGGGAACGAAGTACCTGTGCTTGGCGGGTGGGTGCGCGCTCAACTGCGTGGCGAACGGAAAGATCCTTCGAAGCGGCATATTCGACGACATATGGATCCAGCCGGCAGCGGGAGACGCTGGAGGCGCGCTGGGAGCTGCTCTGTTCACCTGGTACGAGTACCTCGGGAACGAGCGCAAGACCGACGACAAGAAGGATCTCCAGAAGGCGTCGTACCTCGGGCCTGAGTTCTCGCCGGACGAGATCAAAGGCTATCTCGACGGGAGGTCGATCCCGTACAAGAGACTTCCGAGCGAGGAGGTTCCCTCCACGATCGGTGATCTCGTCGGGAGCGAGAAGGTCGTCGGCTGGTTCAGCGGGCGGATGGAGTTCGGGCCGAGGGCCCTCGGGTCCAGGAGTATCATCGGCGACGCGCGTTCGCCCGAGATGCAGCGAACGATGAACCTCAAGATCAAGTACCGGGAGAGCTTTCGTCCCTTTGCCCCGACGGTCCTCGTCGACCACGCGGACC
>JAUWRQ010000109.1 GCA_030610515.1 Candidatus Eiseniibacteriota bacterium
AGTACGTCGGGGGCTTCGAGGGCGCCATCCCCAATCTCGAGCGCAGGTACAGGGAGACCAAGTCCGAGAACGTACGCAGGTGGATCGATGGCTTCATGACCGTCGACCTCTGTCCGGCCTGCGGCGGGGCGCGACTGCGTCCGGAGTCGCTGGCCGTCACCGTCGGGGGAGTCCCGATCAACGAGATAACGGCCATGTCGGTCAAGCAGTGCCTCCTCTTCTTCCAGGACCTCCGGCTCGTCGGCGTCCACAAGAAGATCGCAGAGGAGATCCTGAAGGAGATCGGTGAGCGGTTGGGTTTCCTTTCCAACGTGGGACTCGACTATCTGACGCTCGACCGTTCCTCCGGCACGCTGTCGGGAGGAGAGGCGCAGCGCATCAGACTCGCGACGCAGATCGGGACGAGTCTCGTCGGCGTCCTATATATCCTCGACGAGCCGTCGATAGGTCTTCACCAGCACGACAACGCGAAGCTGCTCCGGACTCTCGTGGCGCTCCGTGACATCGGGAACACGGTGATCGTCGTCGAGCACGACGAGGAGACCATCCGCTCCGCCGACTGGGTCGTCGACCTCGGTCCCGGGGCGGGACGGGAGGGCGGTTACCTCGTCGCCAGCTGCATCCCGGAGGAACTGCCCGACGTGGACGGCTCGATCACGGGCAAGTACCTCTCCGGCGCGATGCGTATTGAGCTTCCCAAGAGGCGTCGGCCCACCGACGGCCGCAGGCTGACGGTCATTGGTGCGGCCGAGAACAACCTGGCCGGCATCGACGTCGAGATCCCCCTGGGAACGCTCACCTGCGTCACCGGAGTCTCGGGGTCGGGGAAGAGCACGCTGGTGTCGGACATCATCTACCGTGCGCTCTCGGAGTGGTTCTATCGTTCCCGCAAGATCCCGGGGCGGTTCGACCGCATCGAGGGGATCGAGCAGATCGACAAGGTCGTCAACATCAGCCAGGCGCCCATCGGACGAACGCCGCGGTCGAACCCGGCCACGTACACGGGCACCTTTGTTCACATCCGCCAGCTCTTTGCGAAGGTCCCCGAGGCGCGCGCCAGGGGATACAAGCCGGGTAGATTCAGCTTCAACGTCAAGGGCGGTCGGTGCGAGGCGTGCCAGGGCGCCGGTCAGGTGAAGATAGAAATGCATTTCCTTCCGGACGTCTTCGTGACCTGCGAGGCGTGCGGCGGGACGAGGTTCAACCGCGAGACCGGAGAGATCCTCTACAAGGGGAAGAGCGTGGCCGATGTACTCGAGATGACGGTCGAGGAAGCGCTCGGCTTCTTCTCGAGCGTGCCGATGATCCGAAGGAAGCTCGAGACGCTCCACGACGTGGGTTTGGGCTACATCCGTCTCGGCCAGCCGGCCACCACGCTCTCCGGAGGAGAGGCGCAGCGCATCAAGCTCGCCACCGAGCTCTCGAGGAGGAGCACAGGACGGACGCTCTACATCCTCGACGAACCGACGACCGGCCTTCACTTCCACGACGTTAAGATGCTGCTCTCGGTCCTGTCGAGGCTCGTCGACCGCGGGAACACCGTGCTCGTGATCGAGCACAACATGGACGTCATCAAGACGGCCGACCATATCATCGACCTCGGGCCCAAGGGTGGGGACGAGGGTGGGCGGGTCGTCGTGGCTGGAACGCCCGGGGAGGTCGCCCGCTGCGCGGGGTCTTTCACGGGGCAGGTGTTGCGGCCGATACTGGACGGTGAGGGCCGGGGGGTGGCCGGTGGCAAAACGGCTTGACCCGGGTCCTCAGACTTATCTAACATAACAGGTCGAGTTCGGTTCGCCCGCGTGACCCGCGGAAGCCCACGGCGGGCAGCGGGGCGGTGCGTCGAGGCGCGGTGGAGGAGGAGTTGGCGACGGAAGTGGGAACGATCCAGAGAACGGCTCTCTTCGAGCAGCACGAGGCCGCGGGCGCTAAGATGGTCGAGTTCGCGGGCTTCGCTCTCCCCATGTACTACCGGGGCATCGTTGAAGAACACAAGCTCGTACGCAGTTCCGCGGGCCTCTTCGACGTGTCTCACATGGGTGAATTCCTGGTGTCGGGCCCCGGCGCTCTCTCCACGCTCGAGCGGCTTCTCACGAACCGCGTGGACACGCTCCGGGAAGGTGGGGTCCGCCTCTCGTTCATGTGCTACGAGACGGGAGGGATCGTCGACGACCTGCTCGTCTACAGGCTCGACGACGGTTTCATGCTCGTCGTGAACGGCGCGAACCGCGAGAAGGACTTCGAGTGGATACGAGAGCATCTCGATGACGGGACCGACCTTCGCGACGCATCGGACGAAACGGCTCTCATAGCGATTCAGGGTCCCACGTCGGAGGAAGCGCTGGCAGCGATTGCCGACGGCGACCTCTCCGACATGGGCTTCTACCGTCACGGCAGATTGGCGGTCGCCGGTCTGCCGGTCCTCGTGTCGAGGACCGGGTACACGGGCGAGGACGGCTTCGAAATCTACTGCGGGCCGGACGAAGCGCCCGTCATTTGGGTAGCACTTCTCGACGCCGGGGAGCGTTTGGGCGTCAGGCCGGTCGGGCTCGGAGCGCGCGACACTTTGCGTCTCGAGATGGGATACTGCCTCTACGGCAACGACATGGACGAGAAGCGCACGCCCGTCGAAGTGGGCCTCATGTGGATAACGAAGCTCGACAAGGACGAGTTCATAGGACGCGACGCGATAGCGAAGGCAAGGGACGACGGCCCCGCCGAGCGGATCGTCGGATTCGAGATCGTTGGTCGAGGTGTCCCGAGACCGCACCACCGCATCTTCGCCGGTGGTTCGGACGTGGGCGAGGTCACGAGCGGGACCTTCTCACCGAGCCTCGGGAGGGGGATAGGTCTGGGCTACGTTGCGTCCGGTGTCTCGGGCGAACTCTCGATTGAGATACGCGGGCGGATGGTGGCGGCGCGAACCACCACGCTGCCCTTCTACCGCGACGGAAGCGTCAAGCGCAGGAAATAGCACCGGGTCACCGCCCCATCGGGCGGACCGAGCGCGCTCGAACCCGCCTCGAGAGGGCGGTGCGCGCGGGGAACCGACAGGACGGGAGAGGAATGGACGACAAGGATCTCAGATTCACGAAGTCCCACGAGTGGGTGCGGTCCGAGGGTGACGAGGTGGTGGTCGGCCTCTCCGACTACGCGCAGGGCGAACTCGGGGACATCGTGTTCATCGAGCTGCCGGAAGTGGGCAGGACCGCCGCGAAGGACGAGGGCCTGACCACGCTGGAGTCGGTCAAGAGCGTGAGTGAGATCTTGGCACCGCTCTCGGGCGAAATCGTGGACGTCAACGAGGTGCTCGAGGACGATCCCGGAACGGTGAACACCGATCCGTACGGAGACGGCTGGATCCTCAGGATGAAGCTCGCGGACGTTGGCGAGCTCGACGATCTCATGACCGCGGCCGAATACGAGGAACACATCAAGGGGTAGGGAACGCTTGCCGTACGTCTCGAACACGGACACAGATCGGGAGGACATGCTCCGCGAGCTGGGGGCCTCGTCGATGGAGGACCTCTTCGCTGACATCCCGCGAGCCCTCAGGTTCGAGGGCGCGCTCGACGTCCCCGGGCCGCTGTCCGAGCAGGAGCTCACGCTTCACATGGCGGAGCTCTCGCGCATGAACAGCACATCTGACGACGTTCTGTCGTTCTTGGGTGGCGGGGTCTACGATGCGTTCGTGCCGTCCGTGGTCGCGCACGTGACCGGCATGCCGCAGTTCTACACGGCGTACACGCCCTATCAGGCTGAGGCGAGCCAGGGCACGCTCCAGGCCATATACGAGTTCCAGACACTCGTCGCTCGCCTCACCGCCATGGAGGTTGCCAACGCGTCGCTCTACGACGGCGCCACCGCGGCTGCGGAGGCGGCGCTCCTTGCCGTCGGGGCGACGAAACGCAACAGGATCGTCGTCGCAGGAACGGCCGCCCCCGGCGTCCGGGCGGCCCTGCGCACGTATCTCTCCTCGCTCGGGGTCGAGCTTGTGGAGCTTCCTTTCGGTGGCGGGACAACCGAGCCGTCCGAACTCGACGGAGTCGTCGAAGGCGCCGCGGCGGTCATCGTGCAGCATCCGAACTTCCTTGGGTGCCTGGAGCCGGTGGCCGCTCTCTCGGGAGCGACGAGAAACGCGGGCGCCCTGTTCGTTTCCGTGGTCGACCCGCTCTCCCTCGCGATACTCTCTCCGCCCGGCGAATACGGGGCGGACATCGCGGTCGGAGAAGGCCAGGCCCTCGGGGCTCCGATGGGCTTCGGAGGACCGCTTCTCGGATTCCTCGCCACGTCGCGCAAGCACGTAAGGAGGATTCCGGGGAGGATCATCGGCGCCACGGAGGACGACGCCGGTCGGCGCGGATACGTCATGACTCTCCAGACCCGCGAGCAGCACATTCGAAGGGCAGGGGCGACGTCGAACATCTGCACGAATCAGGCGCTCGTGGCGCTCGGCGCCACCGTCTATCTCTCGCTTCTCGGGAAGGACGGCTTCCGCGAGCTCGCCACGAGAATCGCGGCCACGGCGAGGTACGCCGCGGATACCCTCTGCCGGATCGAGGGGATACGGCTCAGGTTCGAGGCGCCCTTCTTCCGCGAGTTCGTCGTGGAGCTTCCCTTCGACGCGCACAGAGCCAAGGCGGAACTTGCGGAGGCCGGCATCTGGCCCGGGATCTCGTGCGGGTGCTACTACCAGGGACTTGAGAACTGCCTCCTCGTGTCGGTCTCGGAGCGGCACTCGAGGCACGACGTCGACATGCTGGCTTCGGGCATCGAGGCAATCCTGCCGTCGGGAGGGCCGAAGTGAGCACCGCCACCGCGAAGAAGACGGTTCCGGAGCCGACGGTCTTCGAGCTGGGAAGCCCCGGGCGTCGAGGCTGGCGCTTCCCGCCGCTCGATGTGCCTGACGTGGACCTCGCTTCCGTGTTCGGTGCGGGGAATCTCCGCCGCGATCCGGCGGAACTTCCGGAGCTGTCGGAACCCGAGGTCGTGCGTCACTTCACTCGTCTGGCGGAGATGAACCACCACATCGACAGGTCGATCTATCCCTTGGGCTCGTGCACCATGAAGTACAACCCCAAGATCAACGAGGACGTCGCGTCGCTTCCCGGCTTCGCCAGGCTCCATCCGGAGACCGACGCCGCCCACTGCCAGGGCGCGATCGCGCTCATGTATCACCTGTCGCGCCATCTGTGCGCCATCTCGGGCATGGACGCCGTCACGCTCGAGCCGCCGGCCGGCGCGTCGGGCGAGTTTGCCGGTATGCTCATCGTGAGGGCCTACCAGAGGGACCGGGGCAGAGCTGGATGCAAGGTCATCGTTCCGGACTCGGCGCACGGGACGAATCCGGCGAGTCTGACGCTCGCGGGATACGAGCCCGTCGAGATCGCCTCCGGCCCCGACGGACGGATCGACATCGCGGCGCTCACGAC
>JAUWRQ010000033.1 GCA_030610515.1 Candidatus Eiseniibacteriota bacterium
CACCGCGAACAACGTTGACCGCACGCTCGAGATGCGCATGGCCAGCTTCGCCATCGAGTACCGGCGCGCACCGTAGTTGAACCCCGCCACCGGCTGAAGCGCCTGCGCGAACCCTACGATCGGCATGTACATGAACTGCAGCAGTCGGTGAATGACCCCGAATCCTGCGATGGCCAGGTTCCCGCCGTAGTACCCGAGGGAATGGTTCAGCACGATGACGAGGATGCTCCCAGTTGCCATGCGCGCGAACGACGCCGCGCCGACCGCGAACGTCTCCCGCATGATCGGAAGCGATGGGCGCATGTCGGCGAGCTTCATCTTTAGACTGCTCCGACCGCTCAGGAAGTAGAGGGCGATGTACGTTGTCGAACAGGCCTGGGCGATGACCGTCGCGGTGGCCGCGCCCCTCATGCCCATGTCCAGTCCGAAAATGAAAATCGGGTCGAGCACCATGTTCACGCCGGCGCCGATGATCATCGTGAGCATGGCGACTCTGGCGCGTCCCTCCGATCGTATGATGCTGTTGTGGGACATGGCGTAGCAACGGAAGGCGGTGCCCCCTAGGATGATGGATAGGTAGTCCCGCGCGAACGGGAGGATCTCCTCGGTGGCCCCGAAGATCCGGAGAAGGCCGTCGAGGAAACCGAACCCTCCCGCAGTGATGGCGAAGGCGGCGATGAAAACGAGCGTGAGCACGTTCCCGAACGTCCTGTGAGCCCTCGCTTCGTCGCCCGCCCCCAACGCGCGCGAGATGATCGAAGCGCCGCCCATGCCGATGAGTTGCCCGATCGACATCACGATCAGCTGAAGAGGAAAGACGATGGCGAGCCCGGCTATGCCGAGCGAACCCACACCTCTTCCTATGAATATGGCGTCGACGAGGTTGTAGGTGGCCATCACCATCATCCCGACGGTCGCCGGGATCGAGAGCCGCCACAGGAGCGCACCGATATTCTCATCGCCCAGTATGTGATTGCGCGACGGGCCGGCGGAAGGTGCGCTCTGCCCGTCGCGAGCGGGAGTATGGTTCACGTGGAGCCCTCTCGATGTCTGGATGCGGCACGACCCGGAGATCTCCGGCGCACCACCCTGACGAGGTCAGTAGCGAGTATACCCCCGGAGCGTGCCAACCTCAATCGCCCAGGCGCGTGCCGCGTCGCGCAAGGTGTCCGACGGCGGCACGAGCGTCCCGCCGGATCGCACCCGACGGCTTGGGTGACACCGGGCAAAGCCCTCGCGCCCGTCTCCCATACGTCCTATACTGCGCCCGACAGTTCTTCGGGATGCAGGCGAATGGCGTCACCGTCTTGTGTCGGAGGCTCTCGGAAGGAACTTGCGTCGGAGGTTCCCGGAAGGAACATGGAGAAGCTCGCGATCTTCGGAGAGAACCTGGTCTATCGCTTCGGCGGTGCCGAGCGAAGCACGCACCTCATTGCCAGGCAGCTCGCGGAGCTACCCGACTTCGAGGTCACGGGTGTCTCGTGCACGTGGCGCCATCTGGACGGCGTTCTGGAGAGGTACCCGTACCCCACGCTCGACGAGATTCCGTGCTGGGGCTTCCGCCGCACCCCATATCTCAGGTACGTCGTCAACCGCCGCCGGATCGGCGGGTACTTCGCGGCGTCCTCGGCCTCGATCCTGCTCGCGAACAACAAGGCGGGCGCGATCGCGGTCAACAGCTTTCGCGGACCGACGGTCTTCTTCATTCACGACGAGGGCAACCTCAATGCCAGGAGGAACTACCGCCGCGACCTCTGGAGCCGCCTCAAGTTCGCCGGGCAGTGCGTGGTCGACTTCCCCTCCTACGCCGTGTTCGCCGGCATGAACCGGGCGGCCATGAGGAAGGCGACGCTCGTGGTCGCGAACTCGGAGTACATGGCGACTCGAGCGCGGAAGGTGTTCGGGATCGAACCGGTCGTCGTCTACCCACAGATTGACGTCCGCGCCCTGTCCGCGGTCGACATGCCGCCGGTTCAAGAGCGACCGTACGTGATGATGGTCGGGCACGAGGAGGTCAAGGGAGCGAGCACCTTTCGGGAGATCGCCAGGGCGCTCCCGGAGCACGAGTTCATGCTTGTGGGACGCACCTTCGAGGACGTCACCCGCGAGGGGAACCTCACGCTCCGAGGGTTCGCGGATGATCCCGTGGAGATCTACAGACAGGCCAAGCTCGTTCTCATGCCGTCTCTGTGGGATGAGGGGTTCGGGATGGTGTCCGTCGAGGCCGCCGCTCTGGGCATTCCGTGCATCGTGTCGTCCCGGGGGGGCCTGCCGGAAACCGTCCCGCTCGACGACTGCGTAGTGCGGAACTTCAGGCGTCCGAGCGAGTGGGTCGATGGAATCCGCCGTGTTCTCGCCGACTACGAGAGATTCTCGCGAGCCGCGAGGGAACACGCCGCGAAGTTCGACATGAGAAGGCAGATAGAGGTGCTGCTTCGAGAGATTGAGAGAGCCCGAGCGCACGCGGCCGGCGACGACGAACGGAGGGAGTGACCCTCTGCTTCGCCTCTAGACGACGAGCCTCTGCCTCACCTCAGATGGCCTCGACGCCCGGAGGCGGCGAGCACCGCGAGCATTACGGCCGCCGCGAGTGCTAAGGCTGCCCCGAAGATGAACGGCGCCCCCGGACCGAACCCACGCCACGATCCTGCGCCCTGCCACAGAAGACCGGCGATGAGGCTCGCCGGGAAGGCCGTGATGCCGACCGCGGCGTTGTACACGCCGTACGCCGTCCCGCGCTTCTCGGCCGGCACGAGATCGGCGACGTACGCCTTCGCCACTCCGTGCGTCATCGCGTAGTACACACCGTAGACACACATCAACGACCACGTGTGCCATCCCGCCGTCGCCCGCGCAAATCCAAGGTAGACCACCGCGTACAGAATCCAACCGCCGACGAGGAAGCGGCGGCGGCCGAACTTGTCCGACAGGGCTCCCATGGGACCCGCCGCGATCGCGTACACGAGATTGAAGGTGAGCATCATCCCGAGCACGCCCGCGACCGAGAGCCCGGCGTTCTGAGCGCGCAGGATGAGGAACGCGTCCGACGAGTTTCCGAGCGTGAACACGATGACGATCAGAACGAAGAGCTTGAAGCGCTTGTCGAACCCGCGGAGCGTCAGGTCGGGCAGTCTGCTTCCGCTGCGTTTCACCACGGTGTCGCGCGACCCGAACGCTATGACCAGGACGGCCAGAACCGCGGGGATGAGGCTCACGAGCACGATCGTCTGGAACGTGCTCCTCGTGAGGTCGAGGCCTCCCCTTCCGGCGGCCACCACTATGGCAAGCGCCACGCCTATGCCGATGACGGCGCCGGCCGTGTCGCCCGCGCGGTGCAGGCCGAACGCGATCCCGCGCTGGCGTTCGTCGACGCTGTCGGCGACGAGAGCGTCCCGCGGAGCGGTGCGAATCCCCTTCCCGACGCGCTCGGCAAACCTGACGCCGAGTACGCCGCTCCACGACGTCGCAAGATAGAGAAACGGCTTCGCTACCGTGGAGACCGCGTACCCGAGGACGGCGAGCTTCTTCCGTGTGCCGAGCTTATCCGAGAGCCACCCCGAGAACATCTTGAGGAGGCTCGCGGTCGATTCCGCGACGCCCTCAATGACGCCGATCGCGGAGGTCCGAACGCCCAGCACGTTGAAAAGGAAGAGCGGAAGGAGGTTCGTGAGCATCTCGCTCGAGATGTCGGTGAGGAAGCTCGTGAGGGTGACGACCCAGACGTTCTTCGGAAGGTGTAGCCCTCTCCTGGACCGTCGGGTCCCGGAAGACTCGTCGTTGCGAGGTCTGCTCATGGGCGCTCCGATTCCGGGAGGTACGACGCCCCGCATTGCCCGGGCACGGACTGCGGCGAGGGGAAACCATCCGCCACAAGCGCACCTGAGGCGACGCCATCATGACTACCACGCCGCACTTACACCGTCAACTCCAATGGAGCGCGCCTTGTCGGCGCCGGTCGCGCGGGAACTTAGGCCGCGTCCGAGCCTGCATCTGTGATATCATGGCGATCGCTCGTCGCTCCCCCGCGCTGTGCGGAAGGACGTCGGGCCGGAAGTCGCAGTCGGAGGACGCTCCATGCCCCGAAGCACCGACACGAGCAGGATAAGGAACGTAGGCTTGACGGCCCACATCGATGCCGGCAAGACCACGGTAACCGAGCGCATCCTCTATTTCTCCGGACGGACGCACCGACTCGGAGAGGTCCACGACGGCGAAGCCAAGATGGACTGGATGGAGCAGGAGCAGGAGCGCGGCATCACCATCACGTCGGCCGCGACGACCGCCTACTGGAAAGACCATCGCATCAACATCATCGACACACCGGGACACGTCGACTTCACCGCGGAGGTCGAACGGTCGCTTCGGGTGCTCGACGGAACCGTCGCGCTCTTCTGTGCCGTCGGAGGTGTGCAGACTCAATCGGAGAAGGTATGGCGCCAGGCGGAGAAGTACCGCGTGCCACGCATCGCGTTCATCAACAAGATGGACCGTCTGGGCGCGGACTTCGAGAGCGTGGTCGCTGCCATCCGCGAGGAGCTGGGAGCCAACGCGGTGCCGGTTGTCCTGCCGATCGGAGCCGAGGACGCGTTCGAGGGCATCATCGACTTGGTCGACATGAAGGCCGTCTACTACGACGACGACGGAAAGGGCGTCAGCATCCGGGAGGAGGCCATCCCCGAGCCGTTTCTCGAACAAGCCCACGCCGCGCAAGAGGTCATGATCGAACGGATCAGCGAGCAGGACGATCGTCTCATGGAGAAGTTTCTGGAGGGTGAGACGCCCGGCAGGGACGAGTGCGTGGCGGCGATGAGGACGGCGACCATCGCCGGGGACGTCATACCGGTCCTCTGTGGAGCGGCGTTCAAGAACAAGGGTGTCCGGCGACTGATGGACGCGATCATAGACTACCTTCCCTCTCCGCTCGACCTGCCGCCCATCATCGGAACGCAGAGCGAGAGCGATGCCGATATCGTGAGGCACCCGAAGGACGACTCTCCCTTAGCCGCGCTCGCCTTCAAGATCCAGGCCGACCGTCACATGGGCAAACTGACCTACGTCCGCGTCTACTCGGGCGTCCTCGAATCAGGCAAGGTCGTCTACAACTCGACGAGAGAGAAGCGCCAGAGGATTGGACGCCTCTTCGAGATGCACGCCGACGACAGACAGGCGATAGACGCGCTGTACGCAGGAGAAGTGGGCGCCGTCGTCGGTCTCGGCGACACGAGCACGGGCGACACGATCTGCAGCGAGGAGCATCCAGTGGTCCTAGAGTCGATCGAGTTCCCCGCTCCCGTCATCGGCATGGCCGTCACGCCGGAGAGCAGAACCGACCGCGACAACCTCCAGAAGGCGCTCATACGGCTGGCGGAGGAGGACCCGACCTTCACGGTAGCTTCGAACGAGGAGACCGGGGACGTCGTGATATCCGGAATGGGAGAGCTGCACCTCGAGATCATCATCGATCGTCTGAAGCGCGAGTTCAATGTGAACACGACCGTCGGCGTTCCTCAGGTCGCCTACCGCGAGACGGTCGTCGGCTCGGTGGAACACGAGTACAAGCACATCAAGCAGACCGGAGGACACGGACAGTACGCACACATCAAGATCCAGTTGGAGCCGGCGGAGCCCGGATCCGGACTCCACTTCAAGAACAGCGTGGTGGGAGGTCGCATCCCGCGCGAGTACATCCCGGCCGTTGAACGCGGCGTCGTCGACGCGATGAAGGAGGGTCCGTACGCCGGGTTTCCCATGGTCGATCTCTGGGTCGAGCTTCTGGACGGGTCCTCTCACGACGTCGACTCGTCGGAGATGGCATTCCGAACATGCGCGTCGCGGGGCTTCAGGGAAGCGTGCAGGAAGGCGGGACTGCAGCTGCTCGAGCCCGTCATGAGTGTGGAGGTCACGGCCCCGGAGGAGCACACCGGAGCGATAACCGGGAGCCTGTGCGGCAAGCGCGGGAAGATCCTGGACATGGAGACGCGCGGCAAGGCCAGCATCACGAGGGCGCGCGTGCCTCTCTCCGAGATGTTTGGATACTCGTCGGAGCTTCGGAACATGACGAGCGGCCGAGGTGAGTTCACGATGCACTTCGAGCACTACGAGGCGGTCCCATACTCGATCGCCGAGGAGATCGTGGAGTCAAGGAAGAAGGCATGAAACTAGCACAGGGCCAGAGAACCGAAGGAGGAACCGGTGAAAACTGCGACATCGGCTCTCTTGATCGCGGCCGTCCTCGCTGCAGGCGCTGTCTCGGCCACGAGGGTGACGCGCGACAAGGTTCCAGCCATCCTAGATGACTTCCGAAGCAGCGCGGCGCTCCCGTATGGAACGATGACTGTCAACGTCGACATCACCGAAGAGGACGCACCTCCGCTGCCTGGCGACGCCTCCGTCTTCTACTCGACGGACGGCCAGGCGTCATGGACGGAAACGGTCCTGAGCGCGATTCCCGGATACACCGGGGGCACGTGGGAAGCATCGTTCCCCATCGAGGACGAGGACGTCCACTATTACTTCCTCGTGCACGACGACACGGCGGCGGCGTTCAGTTCGCCGGTGAATTCCGAGAACGCGTTCCCGCCTCCTCCGAACCTCATGATCAACCCTGGTACGGAAGTCCCAGGCGACGTCGTGGATCCTCTGAACGACGCGCTCGATCTGGACGCGTTCTGGGCGGGCTATTCGGACTCGCACCTGTACGCGACGCTCTCGAACGTGACGGGCGTGTGGCCGACCGCCCACACCATCTTCGGCCCGTGGTTCGTCTACTCGATGGTCGTCGACAACCCGGATGCGGGGGTCGACAGCTTCGCGTACGCGATGGTCTACGGTGACGTCCCGCTGATCGCGGCGACCGGACTCTATTTCGTAGACGCCCGCGACACCAGCTACACACGAATCGCCGACATCGACTACCAGTTCGCGGACGGCGACCTTCACATGAGATGTCAGCTCTCGGACCTCTACGCCCACCCGTACTTCGGTCCGGACAACCCGAGCGAGTACTACACGCTGGGCGTCGGGACGGCGACGGTGTGGTTCTCGAATCTCGGCGATGCGGTAGACACCACGTTCATACATTCCTACTACCATCGGACGGACGTCGGGGCGGTCGGCGGCAACGCCTCTCCCGCACTCAGCGACGCGGGCCACGAGTTCGAAGGCGGAGAACCTGCGAACGGGGTGTACGTCCACTTCTACGTCACCTACACCGACGCCGACGGGAATCTGCCGACCGTCCGGAATCTGGTGCTGGACGGAGTCCCCATCGAGATGGGCTCGGGTCCCGACCACGACTACGCCGTCGGCGTCGAGTTCGGGGTGGACGTCGATCTAACGCTCGAGGACCACGAGTATTATTTCCTCTTCAGCGACGGCGCCGACACGGTGGAGACGTCGCCGGGCACGATACTGCTCGGCAGCGGCGCTCCCGACGGTCTGGCGGACCGGGGCGTGGTCGTCCGCTCGATATGGCCCCAGCCAACCAAGCGCGAGGCCATGATCGCGTTCGCTCTCCCGGAGCACTCGAGCGGCCGCCTGAACATCTACGACCTTCGCGGCAGGCTCGTGAAGAAACTGTGGCGCGGAGACGGCGGCGAGCGTACGCTCTCCTGGGACGCCCGCGACGACCGGGGAATCGCCGTCGCGGCGGGCGTCTACTTCGTGGAGCTGAGCTCGCACGCCGGAAGCGACGTATCGAAGTTGGTGATTCTGAGATGATGTCGAGCAGTCGGCGTCAAGCCGATTGACATTCCGACACCGAGACCCGGGCCTCCCTCAAGGCCCGGGTCTTTCTTGGATGGGGACCCGCGTCTCCTTCGTCAAGGTCTGTGGTCCGCCCTACAGACGA
>JAUWRQ010000110.1 GCA_030610515.1 Candidatus Eiseniibacteriota bacterium
AGCGCGTTGACGACGAGGTCTATCTCGGGATCGGACGCGAGTTCCTCCAGACCTTCCGGCCCCTCGAGAACCTCCACGTCGGAGGAAACGTCGAGCTTCGACGACCCGCCCACTCCCACAGCGACTCGCCGCGCGCCGACCGACTTCGCCTGTTCCGCAAGCAGCTCGAGACTTCTCCGCGCGGACAGGCTCACGATCTCGAAGCGGTCGCGGTGGGTCGCAGCGACGTCCAGGACGCCACGGCCGATCGAACCAGTCGATCCCAGAACTGCTACGCGGATTCTCCCTCCGGCCAACTGCCTTCCCCCCGTCAGAGGCGTCCGATCACCAGGAACCGGAGATAGTAATAGACGAACGGAGCCACGAAGAGCACGCTGTCGAACCTGTCCAGCATTCCGCCGTGCCCGGGCAGCGCGTGGGACGTGTCCTTGATCCTCACGTCGCGCTTCATGAGCGATTCGACGAGGTCACCGAGCGTGGCCATGACCGGCGAAATGAGCCCGAGCGCGGCCACGTCGCCGAACGTGAGGAAGGGGGCGAACGTCGCCTTGGCGATGAACGCGGCGAGCACGCCGAACACGACACCCCCGAGCGCCCCCTCGACGGACTTCCTGGGACTCACGCGAGGCAGGAGCTTTCGCCTCCCGAGCGCGTGCCCGACGAAGTAGGCTCCCGTGTCGGTCCCCCACGCGAGCGCGAACGCTAGGATGACGAAGAAGCCGCCCATGTCGTTACCGGGAACGTTCTCACCGAGGAGCCGGAGGAGAATGATGTGGCTCCCAAGCCACCCGACGTAGAAAACGCCGAAGAGTGTCGAGGAAATGTGGAAGACCGCACGCTCCCCGTCGCGTCTGAAGAGCTCGAGCACCATGATGATGAAGAGCACTAGCGTGATGAAGAGACTCGAGTAGAAGCCGCCCCTGAAGTAGACGTACCAGGCGACGACGAGGCCGGCGGCGACGCCGACGGTCTTGTAGGGTCTGATGCCCTTGGACTCGAGCATACGGTAGAATTCGTAGAGTCCGACTCCGATGACGAGATGGACGGCGAGGAGGAACGCCAGCCCGCCCACGAGCGAGCAGACGATCACCGCGGGCACGCCGACCGCGGCGGTCAAGAGACGGGCGGTGAGCTGCCGCTTCTCAGGAGCCATCGCTGGAACCCCCGCGGGACGACGGTCCGGCGAGCTTCCCGAACCTCCGCTCCCGCTTCGCGTAGACGGCGAGCGCCTCGAAGAGGTGCTTACGTCTGAAGTCGGGCCACAACACGTCCGTGACGTATATCTCGGTGTATGCGATCTGCCAAAGAAAGAAATTGCTCAGACGAAGCTCGCCGCTCGTACGTATCAGAAGATCGGGATCGGAGAGGTCGGGCGCGTACAGAAAACGGCGGATGAGCTCGGCGTCCACATCGTCGGCCGACACCTCTCCGCGCTCGGCGCACATCACAATCTCCTTCACCGCGTCGATGATTTCCGCGCGTCCCCCGTACGAGAGCGCGAGGTTCAGCCGGAGGCCCGTGTTGCCCGACAGGAACTCGATGCTCTTGTCCAGCCGCGATCTGGCGTACTTGGGAAGGAGATCGTGCCGACCCAGGGCGTTCAGGCGGATGTTGTTCTCATTCATTTCCTCGACCTGTTCGACGAGCGTCTGGTCCAGAAGATGCATGAGCGCCGACACCTCGCTACGGGGGCGACTCCAGTTCTCCATAGAGAATGTGTAGAGCGTCAGCTCCTTCAAGCCCGTCTCGGCACTCGCCGTCACGACGTCCCTGACGGACGTCCGCGCCGCCGCGTGGCCGGCGATCCTCGGGAGTCCCCGCCTCCGCGCCCACCGTCCATTGCCGTCCATGATGACGGCCACGTGAGCCGGGAGCCTCGACCGATCGAAGGTCTCTCCTGTGTTCTTCCTGCTGCGTCGCACGGAATCTCCGTCGCCTGCCCGGATACGGAAGGACGGCGGGCGCTTGAGGCCAGCCGTCCTCCTCGTCATGTCCTCCTGCGGTACCGCCTGACCCTAGCCCTGCGAGATGGCATCGAAGACACACTCCTCAACGCAGAGCCCGCAGTCCGTGCAGGTGTCCGGGTTGATCGAGTACTTGTCCTCACCCTCCGAGATCGCCTCGACGGTACATACTGGCTTGCAGGCGCCGCAGGCAGTGCATTCGTCGCTGATCACGTACGCCATCCGTACACCTCCGTGTTGATTCGACTCGCTCCGGATGCCTCCGGAGACCCGCTTGCGTGCTTGCTCGACTCGCTCCCCCGTACGTCGGGAGCTACACTTCCATCAGTTCCGCTTCCTTCGCCGCGAGAGTCTGGTCGATCTCGCGAGTGCGATCGTCCGTCATCTCCTGAATCGCCTTGTCGTGGGCGCGGTGGTAGTCGTCCTCGGAGATGTCGCCGGCCTTCTGCTTCTCCTTGAGCTGCTCGTTCACGTCGCGCCGTATGTTCCTGATGGCGACGCGACCTTCCTCCGCCAGCTTGTGGACGTACCGCACCATCTCCTTGCGCCGTTCCTCCGTGAGCGGAGGAATCGGGACCCGGATGATGTTCCCGTCGTTCGACGGGTTGAGACCCAGGTCCGCCGACTGGACGGCCTTCTCGACGTCGCCCAGGAGTTTATTGTCCCAGGGCTGCACAACGAGGAGGCGCGCCTCCGGAACGCTGATGTTCGCGACCTGGCGAAGAGGCACGGTGCTCCCGTAGGCGTCGACTTTGACGCCGTCCAGAAGCGCCACTGTGGCCTTGCCCGTGCGAATCTTCGCGAACTCCCGCCTCACGGACTCGACCGCCTTGTCCATCCGCTTCTGCGTGTCGGCGAAGAGCTCCTCTATCATGAACTACACCCCCTTGACACTGGTTCCTATCGACTCGCCCGCGACCGCCTTCGCGATGCCCCCCGGCTCGGCCAGGGCGAGGACGACTATCGGCAGGTTCTTCTCTCTCGCAAGCGAAACGGCGGTCATGTCCATGACCCCGAGTTTGCGTTCAATGACGTCCATGTACGTGAGTGAGTCGTAGCGGACGGCGTCGGGATTCAAGGCGGGGTCCGAGTCGTAGACGCCGCCCACGTTGGTCGCCTTTATCAGCGCGTCGGCTCCGAGTTCGCACGCACGAAGTGCGGCCGCCGTGTCGGTCGAGAAGAACGGGTTCCCGGTCCCGCCGACGAAGATGACGACGCGACCGGCAGACAAGGCGGCGTCGGCCGCGCGGCGGTCGAACTGGGGAACGACCCGCCCATACGCGATCGCGCTCATGACCTCCGCGGGCTGGCCGAGCCCCTCGAGGGCCTCCCTGAGCGCGAGGCCGTTCACGATCGTTGCGGTCATACCCATGAGGTCGGAGGTCACTCGGTCGGCTCCGGCCTTCTCAGCCGCGACGCCACGGACGATGTTGCCCCCGCCCACGACGACGCCGACCTGCGCGCCCGCGTCCACGGCCGCCTTGAGCTCGGACGCCAGGCGCCGGGCGGCCGTCAGAGAGACGGGCCTGCCGTCGCCCTCGCTCAGAGCCTCGCCGCTGACCTTCACGATGACTCTTCTAAATGCAACAGGCATCTGCCGCCGGCTTCTCCTCGGGCTTGTGGGTCTCTCCGAGCTTCATACGGACGAAGCGCCTGATGCGCATGTTCTCGCCTAGCGTAGCGACGGTCTGCTTGAGGAGGTCCTCGATCGTAACGTCGCCGTCCTTCACAAACGGCTGCTCAAGCAGACACGCCTCCGCGTAGTACTTCTCGATGCGGCCGTCAACGATCTTGTCGACGATCTTCTCAGGCTTGCCGTCCTTGAGCGCCTGCTCGCGGTAGATCTCCCGCTCCTTGTCGAGAATGCCGGCGGGGAGTTCCTCACGCGACACAACGACCGGGTCCTGCGCCGCTATGTGCATGGCGAGGTCCTTGGCGAACATCTGGAACTGGTCGCTCCTGGCGGCGAAGTCGGTCTCGCAGTTGATCTCGACCAGGACCGCGAGCTTCGACCCGGCGTGCACGTAGGAGGCTATGATTCCCTCACCCGTCGCCCTGTCAGCCTTCTTGGAGGCCTTCAGGACCCCGCTCTTCCTGAGGTGCTCGACGGCCTTGTCGACGTCTCCGCCGGTATCCTTGAGCGCCGACTTGCAGTCCATCATCCCGGCGCCTGTTTTCTCTCTGAGTTCCTTGACCTGGGCTGCACTGATGTCCATGCGTTTCTCCGTGAGTTCCATTGGACCGTGGTAGGTAGGCTCGCGCGACACCGACGTCAGGCGGTGGCCTCAGCCTGCTCCGGCTCCTCGGCCGGCGCGGGCGGAGCGGAAGGAACCGGGTCCCGCCCTTCGAGCTCGGCCGAACGCCCCTCCAGCACCGTGTCGGCCGCGAACGCCGCGAAGAGCCTGATCGATCGAAGAGCGTCGTCGTTGCCGGGAATCGGATAGTCGCACAGGTCTGGGTCGGCGTTCGTGTCGCAGACGCCAACGATCGGGATTCCGAGCTTCCTCGCCTCGCTGAGCGCGATGCGCTCCTTCCGAGTGTCCAGAATGAAGATGAGACTCGGGAGGTGGTCCATGTTCCTGATCCCACCGAGGACCTTCGCGAGCTTGGCCTTCTCGCGCTCGAGACGTAGCGCCTCCTTCTTCGCCAGGAGATCGTATGTCCCGTCTTCGGACATGCGCTCGATCTCCTCCAGACGCCTGACGCTCTGGCGGATCGTCCGGAGATTGGTGAGGGTTCCGCCGAGCCACCGCTCCGTGACGAACGGCATGCCGCAGCGCTGCGCCTCTTCCGCGACGATCAACTTGCCCTGACGCTTCGTGCAGACGAAGAGGATCTTCTCGCCGCGCCTGATGACGTCGTTGATGACGTCGCCCGCGGCCTTCATGCAGACGATCGTCTTGGCTATGTCGATGATGTGGATCCGGTTCCGCTTCATGAAGATGAAGGGCTTCATCTTCGCGTTCCATCGACGGGTCTGATGCCCGAAATGGGCGCCCGCTTCGAGGAACGCTCTCATCTCTGGTACTGCCATGACCTGTGCCTCCCCCTTCACATCGGTTTTCCGACCACCGCGGCCATCATCCCGACCCGGGCCAGAGCGTGCTCCCCCCTGCCTCTGGACCCCCGGCTCGATCCGGTCACGTGCTAGATTGACGACCCGCTGCACACGGCGGGCCGCCTGGTACCACACTATCTCTTCGAGAACTGGAACTTCTTCCGTGCCTTGGCCTGGCCGGGCTTCTTCCGTTCCCGCTTGCGGGGATCGCGCGTCAGAAGTCCCGCCTGCTTGAGAGGCTTCCGGTAGCTCTCGTCGACGGTCACGAGAGCGCGCGCGATGCCGAGCCTGACGGCCCCAGCCTGCCCCGAGATCCCACCGCCCCGGACGCTCGCGTGCATGTCGTAACGATCTCCCGTC
>JAUWRQ010000302.1 GCA_030610515.1 Candidatus Eiseniibacteriota bacterium
GCGGAAGAAGTGCCGCCAGCGCAACGATGAGGAGCGTTCTAGCTACGGAAACGCCGGTCGAGCGCAACGCGTGCCGCCTTTCCTGCCGCGAGGCCTCACGATCACCGTTTCCCCGGAAGACCCCTCTCCCGGGTTTCGCTCGTTACAGCCTCGTGACGCTGAAGACTATCGTGACGTCAATCCGGTCCTTCAGGTAGACGCCGTCGAGCGACGGGAAGGGACCGGAGTCCCTGACCGCCCTAACCGCGGACTGATCGAGCGTCGTCCGACCCGACGACCGGGATACCCTGATGTCGTGGACCGATCCTTCCTTCATTATCACGAATGAGACGGAGACCGTCAGGGAATCCTCGGCTATCAGCCTCTCGCTCGGCTGCGTCCAGTTCGAGTACACCTTGCCCTGGATTATCGACACGTACCAACCGGCGACGGAGGGCGGTGTCGACACTAGAGTGCTCGCCGTCCGTGCGGCAGGGATCTCCTCACGCGACTCCGGTCTCTCCAGCGTCTCCGGTCGCCGCGCGTCCTGGACCTTCAGCCGCTCCTTCAGTCGTTCCTCGAGTGTGGGCTCCTTGCGGCTCGGCGGCGGTTTCAGGACGACGCGTCTTGGCGCCGGCGTCGGGTCCTCGGGGATCGCCGGTTCCTCCGGCTTCTCCTCCACGACAGGCTCCTCCGCGGAAGGCACGGGCGAAGGCTCCATCGGCTCCGCTTCCTCGACCGCCGGTGGCTGCGCAGTGACGTCCAGGAGCTCGACCGCATACACGTCGAACGTCTCGTCGTAGTCGCGTGCAAGGCCCGGAAGAAGCGGCAGCACGATGAGGAGCACCGCGTGAATCAGCGCCGATATGAAAAGCAGTCGTCCCATTCTGTGCCCGTTGCGCCGCAACGTTATCCGGGCGGCTTCGTCGCCATCGCAAGTCGAAGGATTCCGACGGCCCTCACCGTGTCGAGTACCTCAATGACTCGCCCGTACCTGATGTCCTCGTCCGCCTTGATGAGTACCGCTACGTCCTCCCGCGCCGTGTGGATGTTGCCGAGTCTATTGCGCAACTCATCCATCGTGACCCGCTGCCCTTCGAGGTAGACGCGCTCGTTCTCCGTGACGGATATCGTAAGCACCTCGGCGACGTCAATCTTCTTCGGTTCGGCCGACGGAAGGTTCACGTCTATTCCCTGTTCAATCATCGGGGCGACGATGATGAATATGATGAGGAGCGTCATCATCACATCGACGAGCGATGTGACGTTGATCTCGTGGACGACGTCGTTCCCGTATTCGCGCTTCTTCCGTCTCCTCAACGGCCGACCCTCTACCCGAAGTTTCTCTCGATCGTGGAGATGATCTCAGACGAGAAGTTCTCCATTCCTATCGTCAGGTTCCGGACCTTGTTCATAAGGTAGTTGTAGCCGATCAGGGCCGGTATCGCTACCGCGAGACCTGCCACGGTCGTCGTGAGCGCCGCGGACACGCCGGGAGCCACGCTGCTGATGCTTGCGCTTCCCGTTACGGACATCGCCGCGAAGGCCTTCATGATGCCCCACACAGTCCCGAAGAGCCCCACGAAGGGAGCGACTCCGGCCGTCGTGGCGAGAAAGATGAGACTGCGCCGGAGCGTCACGACCTGCTCAGCAACGGTGCGCTCGAGGGACCTCTCCACCCCGTCGACATGAACGATCGAGAGCTCGCCGCGTCCCGCCGCCGGACCCCTGGAGCCCAGGAGCAGTGCGAGTTCCTGCAGTGCCGCCTCGAGGACGGCGGCGAATGGAGATTCATCGAACCGGCTGCGGTCGGCGTAGTGATTGATCGTCCCGTCAGGATCAGAGCGGAACTGCTCGCGCAGCGCCTCGGACCGCTTTACGGCGCGCCCGATCGCGCTCTGCTTCCAGAAGATGATGGCCCACGAGTAGACTGAGACCATCAACAGAATGACGACGATCGCCTGTCCCACGAAGCCCGACTGGCTCAGGCTGGTGAAGAACCCCGTTCCCAATCTCCCTGCCTCCTCTCAGTCGGTCGACGGCTCTCCGCCGGGTCCGGCGGCGCCGGTCAGGTACTCGATCCAGCTGTTCTCGATCGCGCCCAGGGAGTCGCCGAAAGCCCGCTCCAGAACCCTTTTGAGAGGGGGACGCTTGCGGGAGACATAGGCGTAGACCTCCCGATAGGACTCCGCGCCCAGCTCATTCACCAGGAATGAAGTGAACGCGCCGGCCGCGACCTCGCCGATATGCCGGTCTATGACCGCATATTCTGGGGGGTCCATGAGTTGCCGAAGCGGCGGGAGCGATCCCTCATTACAGAGCTCCGCAGCCACCTCAACCACCGGTCTTCCGCCCCAGTACCTGCCGACATACACCGCCAGTCCATCGGCGATGAGCGGATTATACATCTTCCCGAGGGCCCGCGCACCGCCCAGTTTGGCCATCTCCCGGGCGAGAGCGACGTCTGCGGAGCCCTCCCATGCAACATGCACTGCGTTTGCCCATGTGACACCGTGGGCAAGCGATGCGTTGCCGGTCACCCGTTCTTTCTCCCCGAGGGACGGATAGACGTAGCAGTCTATTCGCTCCGATGTCGCACCGACGATCGACGTGATCCGCGCGCCCGAGAGCGCGGCCGCACGTGCCGCCGCCTCGATCGTGCCCACGGGCGTCTCCCCGGGGAAACGCAGAACCGCGTACGTCGTCGTGACCTCCTTCCAGCTTGCCAGCGGGTCCACCTGGCTACGGGCGCCCGACATGCCGAGGAAGCTCATGATCAACACGTGCACGAGTACGAAGACCAAGGAGGCTTGGCGCGCCCGGCGCTTCGGGAGCCGGAGCACCGAGCCCGAGGCAATGAAGACA
>JAUWRQ010000202.1 GCA_030610515.1 Candidatus Eiseniibacteriota bacterium
GGTGGGGCCGGGAACACCGATCGCGTACTCGACCGAGTCGCACGGGGCCGTCGGCACATCCGGTCGCGAGAACTGTTAGCCCGCGCTCACTTCCGCAGCTTCAGGGCATCAGGCGCCGGGACGGCGGATCGTTGGATGTCAGAGACCTAGCTGCGTTCCTACCAGCCCCGGGCCTCCCTCAGCATCCGGTCGGTTTCCTCGACCTTGGCCTGCTCGGCGAGCCAGAACTCGGGGTCGCGCTGGGCGTCGAGCTCCTCGACGGTCTTTCCCTGCTGCTCGACCCATGTGTAGTACTTGAGGTTGTGCCAACACTGCTTGGCGTGCTCGGTGCCCTCGCGGATCCAGTCGAGCTTCGCCCCGTGGAATATCGAGCCGAGCCTGACTGCGGCCTCCATCTCATCCATCGCGCCGTAGGTTTCGTCGAGCTGCTTCATCACGGAACCGTAGCGGTCCATCGTGTCGGTCGCGATGGTGAAGACGTTCTCGCTGCTTCCCAGCGAATAGAACTTGGCCGTCTTGATGGCGCCCAGGACGTTGCACACCCCGGAGATGCCCATGACCTCGCTCATCTCCCTGATGCTCGTCTCCGGAACACCATAGCGGTCCGACATCACCTTCCACCCAGGTTCCTCCGTCAGCATCTGGAGGCCCTTCTTACATTCGATGTCGTCGATGCACATGATGGCGTCCATGTTGAAGACGTTATGGATCCACGTCACGTGCTTGTCGCCGATGCCCTGGATGTCGTGACCGCCGTAACCGTTGGAGTAGATGGTCGGGCACTGTATCGGCTCGAGACCCACGGTGCGCGAGGCCTGGAATTCGTGCTTCAGGCGCTCGCCGGCCGCTATCGTGCCAGACGACCCCATCGACGACACGAACGCCGCCGTCTTGCCGTCGCCGATGCCCTTCGCGGCGAGGTCAGCGGCCACCTCGACGCACGAGTTGCCGGTGCAGTAGTAGTGGAAGCGATAGTTTCCGAACTCCTCGAACTGGTTCATGACCCGGATCGACGGGTCCTTTCGGAGCTCGTTAGCCCTGTCGTAGATCTCCTTGACGTTGCTCTCGCAGCCCGGCGTCTTCTCGTAACGCGCGCCGAACCACTCGATCTGCTCGAACCTCTCGGTACTCATGAGTTCGGGCAGGAGGACGAGCGAGTCGAACCCCATGCGCGGTGCGACGTAGGCGCCACCGATGCCGTAGTTGCCGGTCGAGGGCCATAGGAGCGTGTGTACCCCGGGCTCGATGTCGCCGCGAAGCTGGTGTTCCATGCAGACCGAGTAGGTCGCCCCGACCTTGTGGCGTCGCGTGGGGAAGTCCTTGCTGTAGAGGACGACAATGTTGGCGTCGACCTGAGTCAGCTCCTTCGGGAGGACGACGTAGTAGATGCGCCCTTCCGGGTTCCGCCACGTGATGTTGTAGAGATTGTACTCGGAGAGGGGCTCGCTCTTGGCGACCTCAAGGGCCTTCGCGCGTATCTCCGGCTTGATCTTGTCCGGGTGGAGCATCTCCTCGAACGTCGGTCCGTAGACCAGCTGCTTGGCGCTCATGTGGTTTCTCCTGTGACGATCTGGTTTCTCCGGTGGCCGTCGCCCGCGCGATTCATGGCAGTGATTGAGCGCTGCCATCGGGAGCAGCGGGCCTACATGACTACCTGGATCTCGAGAATGTCTCCGTCTTCGACGACGTGCTCGCCGTCGACGGTCTGCCCGTCGAACTTGCCCGACCCCCAGATTCTAGCGGACTTGAGGTTGTCGCCGAACTCGCGGTGTATCTTCCGGGCGACGTCCAGCACGTTGCTGCCGCGGGGGAGGATGAATGGCTTCTGCATGTCAGGGGGCTTGCCTGGGATCTTGCTGTAGATGCGCACGATATCGAGAAGCTCGACAAGGACGCGCTTGAGCTCGTCGAGTCCCTGCCCCATGCCGGCGCAGACTGGAACGATCGTGAACTCGTCAGCTACGATCTCCCTCAGGAACTCGAGGTTCTCAGATGCCCTCGGGCTGTCGGTCTTGTTTGCGACGATGATGGTTTGCTTGACGTTGCGGGGCAGTTCCTCCTCGCTCGGGTCGTGTACCGGGGAGAGGCGGATCTCCTTCTCCGCAAGCGCGCTCCTCACGAACTCGAACGAGTCGACGCAGTCGTCGGCTCCGACATCGACCACCAGCAGGGCCGCGTCGGCGTTCCTGATGATCTCGGGGACCCAGGTGTCAATGTGGTCCGACGAGAGCGGCGGGATGTCGATGAGCTGGATGTTGATGTCCTCGTACTGCATCATCGCCGGGAGCGGCGTGCGCGTCGTGAACGGGTAACTTGCGACCTCCGGAGCGGCGTTGGTCGTCGCGGCCACGAGCTGGGACTTGCCGACGTTCGGTGTGCCGATCAGGACGACCTGCGGCGACTCCTCTCTCGGGATGTGATAGGAGGGTCCCGAGCGCCCCTTCTTCCGGCTCTGCTGCTGTTCCTGGCGGAGCTTGGAGAGCCTGCGACGGAGGTCGGCCCGGATGTGATCCGTCCCCTTGTGCTTCGGGCACTCGGCCATCATCTCCTGGATCGCGGCGATCTTGTCCGGGACGGTCTTCGCCTCCCGGAAGCGCCGCTCCGCGGTCTTGTATGGTGCGGGGAGATTGGCTGGCATCGTGTGGGTCGGACCTCCGTTTCGAGAGCGAGCCCCAATGATACCGCGCGCACATACCCACTGGCAACCCGGGCTAGTTGAAGAACTGCCGGCCGCGCCGACACAAGCAGAACCGCCGCGGGTTCTCCCGCGGCGGCTCCGGTGCCATGTCGTGAAGCGTGGTGCAGGACGGAGCGTGCCTCCGTCGGTGAGTTCGGGTCAGCGGAACATCGACTTGATGAACCCCCACGAAATCGACTCGATGGGGGTGCCGGACGTGCTCATTATGTAGCCTTGGTCGTCCTCGTCGCGGGGCCAGGTGCCCGCCTCTTCGAGGACGGCTTCCATGGCGTCCGTCGGGCCCATCTCCGTGACGGGCGGCGCAGGGTACCTTGAGCCTACCGTTCCGCTCGCGGGGCACGACGGCGGGATGATGTTGGATTCCATGTAGACGCCGCCGGCGTCCCCGTCGATGATCACGGCATCCGACTGGTCACTCCTGGGACTGGCCAAGTAGTAGTTCTTCACGAGATTGACCGTCGACCCATTCCGGATGCGCGTCCCGTAGTTCCCGGCCCAGTCGCAGATGACGTTATTGACCATGTCGACGTTCTGGCAATCGTCGAGCTGCGGGTTTCGCTCGTCGCCGCCGACGTAGAGGTTGTGGTGGAGCGACAAGTTCTGGACGTCGGTGCGGATGAGCGAATTCTTAACAGTCTCGGCGATGATGCACCACTGGATCGTCACATTGTTGGCGCGGTCGGAGATGTCGAGCGCCCCGTCGCCGCCGCGCCTGATGGAGCAGTGGTCGACTACGACGTTGTACGAATCGTCCCAGATGCGGAGATTGTCGCCGATGCTCGTGTCGGGGGCGTCGCAGATACGGATGTTCCTGACGATGATATCGTGGCACTCCTTGAGATCGAGGAGCGCGTTCGTCACGCCCGAGTGCGCCGCGGTGACAGTGATGCCCGGATCGGGAGCGGTGGTGCCGTCGATCGTGATGAAGCTGCCGGATATCCTGATCGTGCTCCCGAGTTCAATCGTTCCGCCGACGGCGAACGTCACCGTGCGGTTGGACTGGGACAAGGCGTCCCTGAGCGTACCGGGGCCGCTGTCGGCGAGCGACGTCACCTCATAGGACGAGCCGCCCGAGCCGCCGGGTGTGTCTGCTCCGTATCCCTCCAGGGGGCGATCGCGGAAGCCGGAC